>CASFYE010000037.1 GCA_949298925.1 uncultured Bacillota bacterium | reverse complement strand
TTGCTTCTGGAGAGAAATCCTTATCTTTTAATATAAAAGAAATGTTAGTTATAAAATATGGATTTAACGAAGATGATATGAAAGAAAAGACATTTAAATTTGCAAGTATTGAAACATCAAAAAAAGAGGAAAAACCTTCCTCTTTAAAACGCAAATGGTTAGTTTGAACATATTAAGCAAAATAATATAAAATTACTCTTCACCTAATTCGGTCGGTAATCCCATGCTTGAAACTGCAGATTTAATTTTTTCTTCAATTTCTTTGTAAAGATCCATATTTGACTCTAAATATGCTTTTGTGTTCTCCTTACCCTGTCCAATTTTTTCGTCATTATATGCAAACCATGATCCAGATTTTTTGATAATTCCAAATTGCAAAGCAAGGTCAACAATGCAACCTGTTTTAGAAATCCCTTTGCCATAGATTATATCAAATTCTGCAACCTTAAATGGTGGTGCCAACTTGTTTTTAACAACTTTAATTTTTGTCTTGTTTCCAATAACGTTCGCGCCGTCCTTGATTGCCTCACCTTTTCTTACATCGAGCCTAACACTTGCATAAAATTTGAGTGCTTTTCCTCCCGCAGTCGTTTCTGGCGAACCATAAATAACTCCAATTTTATCACGAAGTTGATTTATAAAAATAACAGTGGTGTTGGATTTGTTTATTGCGCTCGTAAGTTTTCTTAGCGCCTGTGACATCATACGTGCTTGCAAACCAACATGGCTGTCTCCCATTTCACCATCTATCTCTGCTTTTGGTGTCAATGCAGCAACAGAATCGACAACGACAACATCAACACCGCCAGAACGAACAAGCATGTCGCAAATATTGAGCGCCTGCTCGCCATTGTCAGGTTGTGAAATATAAAGATCTTTTAAAACAACTCCGAGCTTTTCGGCATAGCTAGGATCAAGAGCATGCTCTGCATCAATAAACGCAGCAGTTCCGCCCATCTTTTGTGCTTCTGCGATTATGTGAAGCGACACGGTTGTTTTACCTGATGATTCAGGCCCGTATATTTCAACAACCCTACCTCTTGGGACTCCCCCAATTCCGAGAGCCAAATCAAGAGTCAAACTTCCTGTTGGAATTACGTCAACTTTTTGATTCGATGCATCTCCAAGCTTCATGATGGCACCTTTACCATATTGTTTTTCTATTTGCAAAAGTGCCTCGGTAAGTGCGTCTTGTTTTGACAATTTTTTATCCATAAATATCTCCTATAAAATTATTCTTCAAAAAGTTGTTTGTATTCTTCTTCAGTCAGCAAAATTTCTCTTTCGTTTCCCTCATCTGAAATATAACCAAGCTCCGCCATATCATCGATGATTTTTTCTGCCCTACTATAATTCATGTTAAATCTGTCAGCAATTTTGTTTACACTCAAAACTCCTTCTTCAAAAAAGGCTTTCAAAACAGAAGGGATGATCAAATCGTAAGGCATTTGTTTAGACTGTTTGTCATTTGTTTTAAAAATCTGTTTGTTTTTAATAATGTAATTAAGTCCAGAAATTATTGTTAAAATTGTCGTAGCAACAAGAAGAACAAGCAAAACGATGTTGATAACTGTGTAAGGCACACCTTGAATAGTTGGATAAAACTGCGCAACAACAAAAGCAAAAACCATATACAAGAACACCGTCACATCTTGAAAAACAGCTTTCACTTTTCCTGTGTAATCAGCCGCAAGCACAAGATTTTTCGTAGCTGCAATTTGTCTAAATGCGCTTATAATTAGTTCTCTTGAAAGTATAATAACAACGCACACAATTCCAAGCCAAACAGGCAAAACTATTGGCAACGGCTGTGAAATACCTTCCCCTGCGATTGGATACGAACAAATTAAAAGCAATCCCGATGTTATTAAGACTTTGTCAGCAATTGGGTCTAAAAACTTACCCAAATCAGTAACCTGATTAAGCTTTCTAGCAATTTTTCCATCGATGTCCGTGAGAGCTGCAACACCAAACAATACAGCAGCGACAAGTTTACCATAAGGCACAAAGTCAGCTAGAAAGAAAAAAAGAACCAATGGAACAAAGCACATCCTCGAAACCGTAATTCTATTAGGAATATTCATACTAACTCTCCTTTATAAAAATTTCCGTCAAAATCATTAAGTTTTACCATAAAAAACTCACCGATATGAACACTATTATTATCCACAATTTTAACACCAAAGTCAACTGATGGAGAAAGAAATTTGCAATGTCCCACATATGTCCCATCATTTTGATCATATTCATCGACAAGAACTTCAATAATTTCGCCCATATGCTTGCTCGCGAGTTCAAATGCGATCTTTGATTGCAATTTTTGAGCTTTTTTTAGTCGCAAAAATTTAGTTAAACGCGATTTTTGCCCTTTTAAATAGTAACTGACAGTTCCTTCTTCCCTTGAATATGGGAAAAATCCAACATAATCAAGTTTTGCACTTTTTAAAAATTTTAATAGTTTTACAAAAGCGCGTCTGGTTTCACCAGGATGGCCGACAATAAAGGTAGATCTTATTTTAATCTCTGGGTGAAAAATTTTAATTTCATTTATTAAATCTCTAGAAAACTTTTCATTATGTTTTCTTCTCATTTTAGACAAAACATCGTCATCAATATGTTGCAAAGGTATATCCAAATAATTGCACATTTTAGGTTCATTATCAATAAAGTTCAATAATTCAGCAGAAATCATTTCTGGATAAGCATAATGCAGTCTTATCCACTTTATCTCCTTTATTGATGCAAGTTTTTTCAGCAATTCAACAAGTTGAGGCTTGCCATACAAGTCGATGCCATACCGAGTCGTGTCTTGTGCTACCACAATAAGTTCTTTAACGCCCTTTTTAGCAAGAAGTTTTGCTTCGGCAACTATATCCTGCATCTTTTCACTTTTATAAGGCCCTCGAATGCGTGGTATCGTGCAATACGCGCAAACATTATTACAACCATCTGCAATTTTTAAATAGGCATAACAACTAGATGTAGTAAGAACTCTGTCATAACTGTCAACACATTTTGATTTTTCAACAGAATAAAGATTTTCAATAACATTAGTTATTTCGTCATTTTTATGGAAGTCGACAACAGCATCAACAAGTGGAAAAGCTTCTAAAATTTGTTTTGAATATCTGCTTGGAAGACAACCGGTAACAATAAATTTTTCAATTTTGCCAGCTTTTTTTAGATCTTCTACTTCAATAATGTTGTCTATCGCCTCTTGCCTTGCAGGTTCAATAAATGCGCAAGTGTTGATTAAAACTATGTTTGCTTCTTCAATATTAGAAATAATTTCAAAACCATATTCTTTTAATTTAAAAAGCATTTTTTCTAAGTCAACACGATTTTTGTCGCACCCTAAACTTATTGCCGAAACAGTTTTCTTTGTTAATTCTTCTTTTGTCATAATTCCCCAACTTAATCGTAATTGTCACCAAAAATTTGATAAAATTCTTCTAACGTTATATAAACATTTCTTGGTTTAGCACCGTCTGCTGCAGAAATATAGCCCATGTTCGTCATTTGGTCAATTATTTTACCAGCACGAGGATAGCCTAGCGAAAGTCGACGTTGTATCATTGAAGTCGATGCCTGACCGCTGTCAATAACCAATTTCAATGCTTCAGGTAAAAGAGGATCCATTCCATTGTTTTCACCATGTTCAGCATTTTGATTTTTTGGCATATTGTTTATTGCTTCTTGCACAGCTGGATCAAAAATAGGTTCATTGTTAACAGAAACATAATTGACAATATCAGCAATTTCACGCGTAGTTATAAAGCATCCTTGCACACGCTTTGGTGCTGCGGAATATTCCTGTGGAGCATACAGCATATCTCCATGCCCCAACAGTTTTTCTGCTCCAGTCATACCGAGTATGACATCTGAATTGACCCTACTTGCCACCTTAAATGCAATCCTAGATGGGAAGTTTGCTTTAATTCCTCCTGTAACAAATTCAGCTGTTGGTCTTTGAGTAGCTAAGATCATATGAATGCCTGATGCCCTCGCCTTTTGGCCAAGTCTTATTATTCTGTCTTCAATTTCTTTTTTGCCTTGCATAATAAAATCGGCAAACTCGTCTATAATGATCACAATGAATGGCATCTTTTTCTTTTTCCCATTCAACACATCTGCTGTGTAATTGTACTCATCAATATCCTTCACTCTTGCTTCACGTATAAGGCGGAATCTTCGCTCCATTTCATCTAATGCCCATTGCAGTGCATTGGCAGCCTTAGTAACATCAGTGATTACTTTTGGAACAACCAAATGTGGTATTCCTTCATATGGAGTAAATTCCACTTGTTTTGGGTCAATCAAAAGCATTCTGCAATCCTCAGGTGAAGATTTGTAAAGCAATGAAATAATTATGTTGTTCAGCATCACACTCTTACCAGAACCGGTAGTCCCCGCAATAAGAAGGTGTGGCATCTTGTTGAGTGCACCAACTTTTATATTGCCAGAGATGTCTTTACCAACAGCAAATGTCAATGGTGATTTTGCAGAATTAAATTCATTTGAAATCAAAACGTCTCGCAATGAAACTGTTGCAACCTTATCATTAGGAACTTCAATTCCAACGACATTTCTACCTGGCACTGGTGCTTCAATACGCACATCACCACCATTGGCTTCAAGAGCAAGTGCTATATCACTTGAAAGATTTAATATTTTCTTAACTGTTATTCCAGATGGCATTTCAAGTTCGTATCTGGTTACAGCTGGGCCAATTACAACGTTTTGAACTTTTGCCGGAACGCCAAACTCTTGCAATGTGTTTTCCAAAATGATCGTCTTCGTTGCAATGTCGTCATCAAGATCGCTCATATCCGTTGATGTCGTTGTGACAAGATTGATAGATGGACGAGTGTAATTATAGGGTTTTACTTCTTCTACTTCATCATCAGATTTGCTTTCACTGTCATCTTCAAGATTAACAAATTTGCGTTGTCTGTCGAAAGATCTTCCCTCTGCGCCAGCTGTAATTCTGTCTGCCAATTCTCTTTCCGACATAGTCCTATTATTCACATCGGAGTTTTGTTTGTTTTCAACAATATTTGAAGAAGAAAAATTGCGGTCGCGATCCCTTTCAAGCCTTGGCTGTTCTGTTGTTTCTGCTTTTTGTAAATCATCAAGTGAAACTTGGTTTGACCTCGAAAAATTACTCTCTTGCATTACTTCGCGAATTATGTCATCAGCTTCTGACACCAATTCTTCTGGTTGTGCTGTTGAAACATTTAATGGCGATGAATCTGAAATGATAGGATTTTCATTCTTTAAAACTTGAATATTTCTATCCATTTCACGTTTAAAAGCATCATTTGTTACACCGTTTTTAACATACGAACGGGCATTCTCTGAAAAATATTTATTTACATCGATTTCTGGTGGAGTCAAAAGGTATTTCCTTAATTCCTCACCTTCAAGCTTGCGTGGATCAGGCTGTTTTTGTGGAGCCGTCACAGCTGGTTCGATGTAAGCTTTGCGTGAAAGACCCAACTTTTGCTTTATTGATTCTTGCTTATTTTCACGCATTTCAATATTGCCACTCATCACAACATTAACCTCTTCGGTTTTTCTAGGTTTTTCTGTTTCCTTTATAGCAAGTTTAACAGGTTTTTCTTGTTGTTTGTTTTTTCTTAAATATAATATTGAGTCTATATACAAAGCCATACTGAAGACAAAAGCAACGCAAAAAATAACCATTGCCCAAACAAAGCTTGTCAAATACAAAACACTACTTGAAAACAAACCGATTATTATTCCACCCGCTGTATGCTTTTTTAAGTAGTTAGAAGCTAAATACTCACCAAAGCTTCCATTTTTATCACCAACAATAGCCATTTGAATTATACAAAGCAAGAAAAATATTGATAAATACAAAAATATAGCATATTTCTTTGATAACTTATATTTTTTGTTGTTAAGAAATGCCACGCCAACCAAAAATAGCATTATAAACAAAGGATATGCAAAATAGCCAAAAGTCCCAAGCAAAAAGTCTTGCATAAAGCCAACTAAATTTGTAAGTAAAAAGAAAAACATAACACATGCTAAAGCAATCAATGTTATGCCTGTTATTTTTTTTGCACGTGGAGAAAATTCTCGTGTCTTTTTTCTAACTTTATACTCTGCCATGACTACATTATATCATAGTAAAAAATAATTAACAAATATGTTTGAACAAAATCGTGTTATTTTTTTTCACAAATTGTCAATTTGCGAGGCTAGCAAGATTTTCGGAAACTGTTACCAATTCAAATCCTTGCCCTTGCAACGTGTCAATAATTTTGCCCAAAGCATCACGAGTGCAAGCTGTTGGGTGCATTAAAATCAAATCTCCGCCCTTTGCACCATCCACAGCACGATTATAAATTAAGTCGACATCTTGATCACGCCAATCAATCGTGTCACGTGTCCACATAATAGTTTTGTAGCCAAGCTCGTTTGCAACTTCGACCGTTTGCTCATTATAAGCACCACTAGGAGGTGCAAACAACACTGCTTCTTTCGCCGTTATGCTTTTAATCAATGCATGAGTCGTTGAAATCTCTTTTTTAACACTGTCTCTGTCTAATTTGTCATGATCTTTATGCGAATAAGCGTGATTGCCAATCTCGTGACCTTTTTCTACCATATCTAACAATATTTCATCATTACCTGCTACCCATGTCCCACCGACAAAAAATGTTACTTTTGCATTTTTTTCTTCTAAAATTTGAAGCATGTCGGCCAAATATTCTGTTCCCCAACAAACATTAACCATAAGGCTAATTTTGTTTGATGAAGTGTCACCTTGATAGATTGCACCATGAGTAGCGCTAACTTCTTCTCCAGATCTGTTAAAGGTTACCCCAAAATAAACAGCAAGCCCAATGAGAACTAACAATCCTGCTATGCAGAGATTTACAATGTATTTCCTAAAAATAAACACGTTTAACTTTTTCATGCCATAACATATGCATGATAATTTTAAATAAGAACTATTTTTTAAGAACGACAATTTTTTTTATAAAATAATCATAAAAAAAGTCAAACTGTCGTTTGACTTATTTTTTTTCTATGAGTTTCATGTCAACTCTACCCTTGTCGTCTATTTTTATTACCTCCGCCAAAACCTTGTCGCCCACTTTAACGACATCTTCTACTTTTTCTACACGTTTTGATGACAATTTAGATATGTGTATCATACCTTCTTTTCCACCTATCATTTCAATAAACGCACCAAAAGGTAAAATTCTGGCAACGGTTCCTTCATATTGTTTCCCAACTTCTAAGTCTTCAACAATACCGAGGATAATCGCTTTTGCTTGCTCAGCACGAGCAATATCTTCAGACGCAATAAATACTTGCCCATCATCTTCGATGTCAATCTTAACACCTGTTTGGTCAATTATTTTATTGATGGTCTTTCCGCCAGAGCCGATCACGTCTTTGATTTTTTCAGGATCAATCATAAACGATATGATTTTTGGAGCATACTTCGAAAGCTCTTTTCTAGGCTCACTTATTGTGTCTAAAAGTTTTTGCATTATAAACATTCTGCCTTCTCTTGCTTGTAATAAAGCAGTATGCAAAATTTCCTTGTCAAGACCATGAATTTTTATATCCATTTGTATTGCAGTTACACCTTTTTCGGTGCCTGTTACTTTGAAATCCATATCACCTAAGAAATCTTCAAGCCCTTGAATGTCTGATAAGACTGCGACTTTGCGTGACTTTTCATCTTTTATAAGCCCCATAGCGATGCCAGCAACAGGAGAAGAAATTGGCACACCACCGTCCATGAGCGCAAGGGTCGAACCACACACGCTTGCCATAGATGAAGAACCGTTTGAAGAAGTGACCTCGCTTACCAATCTGAGCGCATAAGGGAATTCTTCCTCAGTTGGAATAACCGGCTCCAAAGCACGTTCAGCCAAAGCCCCATGACCTATTTCTCTTCTACCAGGGCTTTTTAAACTACGCGCCTCACCCGTCGCATAAGGAGGCATATTGTAATGGTGAACGTATCTGTTTACCTCTTCGTCATCAAGCCCCTCTAACTTTTGCATATCAGAAACTGTTCCGAGTGTGAGAGATGTCAAAACTTGTGTTTGTCCCCTTGTAAACACAGCAGAACCATGAACTCTTGGCAATAATCCTACTTCACACCATATTGGTCTTATCTCTTTTAATTTTCTTCCGTCAGGGCGGATTCCATTATTTAAAATCTTTGAACGAACTTTTTCTTTCGTCATCTTATACAAAACGTCACCGATAAATTTTTCTTGTTCTGGAAAAATTTCAGCAAAATGCTGTTTGGTTTCCTCGTCCACTTTGTCTTGTCTTGTTTGTCTTTCTTCGCGGTCAAATGTGTCAAGAGCATAATCCAAACGTTCGTCTGCAAATTCGCGAACAGCTTTTTCGATTTCTTCTGGAACTGTAACATAATTGATGTTTGGATTTAATGGTTTGCCTATTTCTTTTTTCACACCCTTTATAAATTTAACAATTTTTTTGATCTCCTTATGTCCAAACATAATCGCGTCTAGCATCACTTCCTCAGGCACTTCTTTGGCGCCTGCTTCAACCATAAGCACAGCTTCTTCTGTTCCGCTGACTGTCAATGAAAGGCGAGATTTTTCTCTTTCTTCTTGATTTGGATTTAAAATAAATTTTCCATCAATCATGCCAACTGAAACAGAACCTGTTGGTCCTTCAAAAGGAATGTCAGAAATTGAAAGAGCAAAGCTTGAACCGAGCATTGCTAAAATTTCAGGTGCATGATCAGGGTCAACAGAAAGTGCTGTTGCAACAACGGAAACGTCGTTATAGAACCCTTTAGGGAAAAGTGGCCTCAAAGGCCTGTCAATAAGTCTTGAAGTCAAAATCGCTTTGTCCGATGGCCTACCCTCGCGTTTTTTAAATCCACCAGGTATTTTGCCCACTGAATACATCTTTTCTTCAAAATCAACACCGAGCGGGAAGAAGTCAATCCCCGGTCTTGGCTGTTTTGACATTGTAACATTGACCATAACAACAGTTTCACCGCAAGTGACGAGGCAGTGCCCATTCGCCTGCTCTGCCAAAGCGCCTGTTTCAAAGCTAACAACATCTCTACCAATTTTTATCTCATATTTTTTTCCATGTGTCATAAATTCTACTCCTTACAATTTAAAAGGGTGCAAAAAACATGCACCCTCCTCTTTTAATAATTATTTTACATCTCTAAGTCCAAGCGACTTAATAAGTGATCTGTAAGCTTCAATATCCTTTTCCTTCAAGTAAAGCAAAAAACCTTTTCTCTTCCCTACCATTTGAAGCAATCCACGTCTTGAATGATTGTCCTTATGGTTGGTTTTAAGATGTTCGGTCAAATGATTTATTCTTTCCGTTAAAAGAGCAACTTGAACTTGAACAGAACCGGTGTCATTTTCAGATTGTTTAAACTGATTGATGATCGCTTGTTTCTTTTCTGTTTCCATAATTTACCTCCATTAAATTTTGGTCACCCAAAACAAAGCAAGTGTCAGAGGCTGTCATCTTACTGTGCTAGGGTCAAATCGACTTTGTTATAATAACACATTTTTTACTAATTGTAAAGTAATTAAAAGATTTTTTCTTAGTTTTTGAAAAGTATTTTTTTCTTTTCTATCATTTCATCTATTCTTTGAATATAATCTTGAATAAATTTGACGTTTGCTTGTCGCTCAATTTTATTTTCATCATTAAACACACGTTTGCTAATAGCACCAGCTCCAACCGCTAAAATGGACGATGTGTCTTCCATCGAATCAATATTAAATTGACAAATGTCATTATCTCTAAAAAAACCAACATTTTCTAATGCCCCAATTTGATATTTTTGTCGGTATATGTAATATGGTTTATAACCGTGGCTTAAAAGTTCATTTTCACAATAAGAAAGTAGTTTGTTGTAATCTTTAAATTCCATAGGTTCAAATTTGTCAAACAATATGCTCCCTCGTTTTAAAGACAAAGTGTGAATCGTGATGTTGTTGGGATTAAGGTCCAAAAGCGACTTTAAAGTCTTTTTTATTGTTTGAGGTTTTTCTCCTGGCAGTCCGACAATCATATCCATGTTGACTTTAAAACCTCGTTCAATCGCCAATGCGTAAGCATTTAAAACATCACTGACGGTATGCTTCCTGCCAATTCTTTTCAATGTGGCGAGTGAAAATGTTTGAGGGTTGATGCAAATTCTGGTCACGTTGTGTTTTGCTAAAACATCTAGTTTTTCTGGGGTTATCGTTTCCGGTCTTCCACATTCTACTGTAAACTCACCAACGGAAAATTTTAGTTCATTAAGCAGTCTATCAAGTTGATTTTCATTGAGAACAGAAGGTGTCCCTCCGCCAACATAAACATTTCGCACAATTAATGATTTTTCTGCAATCAATTCTCGCATTTGCCGAATTTCTTTTATAAGACAATCAAGATAGGGCTCTACTAAATTTTTAACATGTTCAAGCTCGCTCGAAATAAAACTGCAATAATGGCATCGAGATGGACAAATCGGTATGTTGACATAAAAATCAATGAGTTTATCATTTTTAATTATGCCACGTTGATTTTTTATGGTCTTTGAAACTAACAGAGCTTTTTTATTAGAAAAACCATATTCTTTTTGTAAAAATTCTGTTATAAGATGCTCCTTAGTTTCACCGCTTTCTATTGCATTTCTAGCAAGTGCCGTCGGTCTAATGCCAGTAAAGCTTCCCCATGGTAATGATCTATTCTCCGTCTTTTCAAGGGCTGAGTAAAGTGAAAATAGAGCTCTTCTTTTGCGCAAACTTTTTTTATGCAATTCGTCACCTTGTGGCAAATCAAAAGAATACTCGTAAGTCTTTTCTCTTATCTGCACCTTTTCATGTAATTTGTCATCACAAAATTCAAAATGAAAAATCTCATCTTCTATTTCATGACCATAAAACATAAGAAGAAGATCAGTCATCTCTTTTTCGAATTCTGTGTTTGTTTTAATCATTAACTTATCCTATTTACCTTTCTAACACCATTAATTTGCTCTAAACTTAAGCAGGTCTTTTTTATATCATCTCGATTTTTTGCAACAATAACTATCGTGCACTCTAATTGATCTGATTTTTCTTTTGCTTCAAATTTTCGAAGCGACACATTTTCTGCACTTAAATTAGAAGTGATTTTATTTAATAAGGTCGGCGATTTTTCAGCAATTATTTTTATTTCAGCATAAACATCGCTTTTCCCCTCTCCTTCCCATTCAACATCGATTAACCTTTCTTTATCAAGGTATTTCAAATTTGGGCAGTCTTTTTTATGAATTGTTACGCCCTTACCTTGTGAAATATAGCCGATAATTTCATCGCCTGAAATAGGTTGACAACATCCAGCATATCGAACAAGTAAACCCGTAGCACCATCAACGACTATTCCACTTTTGTTTGTTTTTAATTTAATTTTTTCGCCACTTTTGTTTGTCTGCTCATGATCTTTCAGATAAAGGGCAATCAATCTCCCTACTACTTGCGTAGCAGAAAGTGAACCAGAACCTATGGCAGCATATAATTCTTCCATAGATTCCATTGTATATTTAACTAAAATGTCATTAACATATTTTTCATCTAGAAGCTGAGAAATTGTAAACTGACGTGCCTTTGATGCTTCTTCAAGCATTATTTTCCCGTTTGCAATATTTTCATCTTTCATTTCGTTTTTGAAAAATGATTTAATTCTGCTACGAGCTCCTGAAGTTTTTACATGATTAAGCCAATCTCTCGAAGGACCTTTTGAATTTGGGTTGGTTATAATTTCAACGACATCACCATTTTTTAATTCTGTGTAGATTGGTTTCATTATGTTGTTAATCCTTCCACCAACACAGTGATTGCCAACATCAGAATGAATCGCATAAGCAAAATCAATCATAGTTGCACCAATAGGAAATTCTAAGACTTTCCCTCTTGGCGTTTGAACAAAAATTTCACCAGTATAGAGATCGGTTTTCAAAGTCTCAACGAAATCTCCCGATTGCATCGTTTGAGCATTTTCTATAATGTTTCTTAGCCAACTAATTTTTCGGTCAAATTTGTCCATTTTCTCACTGCCGTCTTTATACATCCAGTGAGCAGCAACACCATATTCACAATGCTTGTGCATTTTAAATGTTCGTATTTGAATTTCAAGAGGTCTTTGGTTTTCAACAATAACGGTTGTGTGTAATGTTTGATAACCGTTTGGTTTAGGATTTGAAATATAATCTTTCACACGACCTTGTATTGGCTTGTAAATGCCATGTATCTTGCCAAAAACTGCATAACATTCTTCAACCGTTTGAACAAGCACACGCATAGCAATTAAATCATAAATCTGAGCCAATGTGACATTTTTCATCTTTATTTTTCTAAAAATAGAAGAAAGGTGCTTCTGCCTTGCTTGAATTTCTCCCTTAATTCCAAGTTCATGCAAGATGTTAAGCAAACGCTTTTTAGTTATTTCAATTTGCTTGTCATTTTCTTCTCGAGTTTTTTCAAGTTGGTTTAGCAAAGAATAGTACATTTCTGGATTTTGATACTTAAAGCAATAATCCTCCATGACCGACTTCATTTCCGACAAGCCCAATCTCTCAGCCAATGGTGCGAAAACCTCTTTAACATTTGACACAAAATCTGCATCAATTGCAGATAGAGGTTCTTTTAAATTTTTAACATCATACAAAATGCCTGCAAGTTTAATTAAGACTGCTCGTAAGTCTTTCCCTAAACCAATAAACATTCTTCTTATGTCATCTGCCTCTTCAGCTTTTGTTAAATAACGAATGTCTTTTAATTTCTTAAAACTGGAAAATATTACTTTTTCATCTTCCGTTAAATTTGAACTGAGATTTTTTGCTTTTTCAGAATCAATTTTATAAATTTGATAAATTAAAAATCCAATAACAGCGCTCGTATCCAATTTTAACTCTATGATAAAATCAACGATTTCATTAATTCTATCCAAATCCATTCTGTCATCTAACAACTGATCAAGTATGTTTAATAGGCGATCATCAAGCTTGAAATTGTTTACTATTTTGTTTTTAATTTCCAACTTTTCCATAATTATTCCCTACCTATATTTTTTATCAAACTTAGTTTATTATATAACTTTGAATCAGTAAGATTTTTTTTAACATCCTTAATCGGCAAAACTTTAAATCCTTTTTCACAGTCTATATTTATTAAATTTAATTCTTCGAATACTTTCAATGCTGTAAAAAAGTCTAAAAACTTAAACTTTTTTTGTGCAAATATTTTTTCAAAACAATCAAACATATCGGTGAAAACAATATTGGATTTGGAACTTAATAAAGAATAAATTTTACCAAAATTATCACGGGAAAGATTGATGCTAGCATATCTGGAAAGATTTTCTGTTTTGGAGGAAGGCAAAAATATTTCTGCGTCTGAAATTTTGTTGATTTCACTGATATATCCTTCTTCTAGAACAGGTGAAAGAAAAATTATTCTTGAAAAATTTTTAGCCCATTCTACTCCTATTGGTGACAAAAGCAAACTGTTATAACCAGAGCAAATCCTGTCGCTTATCCCATAATAAAATAGTCCTTGCCCAGAATATGTTTTGGCAAACTCAACGTATTGATATCCATTAAATGTAACAAATGCCATTCCGAAAACGGTTGATGATGCTAAAGAAACATAGTTTAATAAATTCGGTTGTTGATATATTGAAAATTTTGCAGGGGTTTCTTTTTCATATTTAAGTTGTTCAATTTCAATTGGAAAAACGTAATTATTTGTTTCCGGTATAATAAACGAACCGCTATCAAAATTTGAAACTATCCCCTTTCTTTGATTATCTTGAAATTCAAAAATAAAGCTTTTCTGTCTAGCAAATCTTAACAACTTTGAATTTTCCAAAAAATTAAAATAAACAAGCGGGAAATCGTTTATCATAATTTCAGCATGTTCAGGAAATCTTTTCATTGGCTTGAATGATATGTCTTGAGCAATAATTTTAAACCTAGGCGTTGGATTCCCACATCCACATGGCTCCAGAACTTTTAAATCATTCAAAAAGTCTGGCGTTATCTCGTCAGTAGTAATTTCATTATCGTAATACTCTATCGGCACAAATGCTTGCTCGCTAACTTGCTCAAACATAACGGCATTAATACGTTTAGTAAAATTTTCGTAATCACTGCGATTGATTGTTAGACCTGCCGCCATAGAATGCCCACCATACGTAATTAAAATGTCACTGAGTGAAGAAAGCACTGCATGAATGTTTATGTCGTCAATGCTACGTCCTGAACCTTTTAATTGGTCGCCCTCTTGCGAAAACAGAAAAACAGGTCTGTGATATTTTTCAACAAGCCTAGAACACACAATACCTAAAACACCTTGATCCCATTTTTTCGACGCTAATGTTATCACTCTGAAATTTTTTAAGTCAATTTTTTCTAATGCTTTGCACGCTTCGTCAAAAATTTTATTACACAAAACTTGCCTTTTTAAATTGTGGTTGTTAATTTTGTTAATTAAATTTTTCGCTTTCGCAGGATTAGTTTCCATAATCAAATCAAGTGAATCTCCTGCATCACCCATTCTACCAGACGCGTTTAATTTTGGTGCAATTTTAAAAGAAATAGCAGATGACGAAGGCTTTGAAATAGAAACTTTGTTTTCTTTTAAAAGCATTTTTAAGCCAACGGGTAAGTGCTTCTCAAAGAGTTTTAATCCGCGAGTAACAATAGCTCTGTTTTCACTTAAAAGCGGAACGATGTCAGCTATGGTGGCGACGGCAGCTATTGGTAAAAATTCTTCACATTCCTTTTGTCCTAACAAAGCTTCACTTATTTTATAAGCAAGCCCTGCGCCACAAAGGTCCTTGAATCCAAATTTTTGTCCTTCTTTTTTTGCATTTAAAACAATGCCTTCTGGTAAAATATCAGGAAGCTCGTGATGATCGGTAACAATTATTTCAACACCTTTTGACTCAGCATATTCAACTTCTTTATAGCAAGATATACCACAGTCCACTGTGATAATCAAATTAGGGTTAAATTTATCTATAACTTTGTCAATGGTTTCATTTGTAAGGCCATATCCATCAACATAACGATTAGGAAGATAATAATCAGCTTTTATGCCCTTTTTTTGAAGAGCTTTTAATAAAACGGCAGTTCCACAAACACCATCGACATCGTAATCTCCAAACACGACCACTCTGTCTTGCATTTTTACTGCTAAATCTATCCTCTCACAAAACTTGTCCATATTGTCAAGTAAAAAAGGATCCAAAAATTTTGTTGGTGAAAGAAATTCCG
>CASFYE010000036.1 GCA_949298925.1 uncultured Bacillota bacterium | reverse complement strand
TTCTTATTTTTTTTCTTTTTTCTTTCTATTAAAACAAATGTTGTCATGCCAATTCCTGCTACTGCGAGTGCCCCGGCTAGTGCTATTAAATACCACCATCCTCTGACAGCATTCACTGTGTAAAGTTCGAGAGGATTTTCATTTGCCAGATCATCGAAGTCTACCTGCCAAACGTGATATATCAGTCCGTCCTCATACACAAAATCTGCGTTGGAATGAATTCTTTTATGTGTCGTTCCATAGCGATAAACAAACGTCGGCTTAGTCTCGCTCTCAACGATGTCTTTTGCAAAATGTTGCAACTTTGTTTGATAAAGAACGTCATAGTAAATTTGGCCAACCGGCTGATCGTTTGAAATTTGTGAAAAAGGAAAAGTTCCCTTAGAAAAATCAACTTCTAAAAACACTGACTGATCGTCTTGGGCTTCATCTCCTGATTGCGTGGTAGGGTGATAATATTTCCATGCCTCATATGATCCAAAAACAAACGAAAAACTTACGGAGTCCGAAACAGAATTATATGTCACTGCTTTGATTTTTACTAAATCACCTCCAAGAGCAAATTCTTCAATAGGATTTTTCAAATAGATAGCATAGTAGTTCAAATACATAGTATTCCATAATCTGTTACGTATTTGCGTTTGTAAATTTTCAATGTAACTATCAATAACTTGCTCATCTTGCCCTTTTTCCCTGTAATAATTTGTTCCTGCGGGCATAGAAAATGATTGCGTAACTCCATTTGAGTAAGAAGAAATGCTCATTATTACAGCATTATCGCACGGCTTATAGCTTTGACAACCACACAAAGAAACGCTCATAACAAGCATTAAAAAAACAATTGCAAGTACCTTTTTCATAAGATTATTTTTATTCAATTTATTATCCTTTCATTCTTACAAACAGTATTTAATTCTTAACATATTGCACACTGTGAACATCCCTACTTGAATAGTCCACATAGATCTTCCAACCAGTGTTGCCACAAGTTATGACTTTGTCTGCTGAGATGAGCTCGACATTAACAAGTCCAGAAGGTGAAACGACATGTGTAAATATCGTTTGCCCACTTAAGCCTATTGCCGTTTTAGCAACCAAATTATTAAACATAGTCGAAGTCCCTGTGTCGACCTTGCCAAGCGCAACTATATTTGCAATTTGAACATTGGACAAACTGTAAGCGATCCCGCCGGCGTTTCCTGCCGAAACTGTTCCTGCATTTGAAACATATTTTAAAGATCCACCTTGCGCCTGCAAGACGACGCCTGCTCCATATGTTTGACTGCTAACTGTGCTTGTTGAGGAAGATGCGCCAACAAACGTTTTCGCTGACACCGAACCAGTGTTGTAGCAGAGCTCTAATGTTCCATATCTATTAGAAATCACTACTCCTGCAACTAGTATAGAACTGTTGTCGTTAGAAGAGGATATCCTCCATGCCACCACTAAATTGCCTATATTACTGCAATTACTTATAGTAGCCAAAGTCCCGTCGTTGAAGATTGCAATAGGACTTAGAACAAAGTTTTGTGTTCCACTTGGGGTTGCAGTTTGGCGAATTTGAACATTTGCTTGTGAAACGCAATCGCTGATTTTTCCTTCGTTTTTTCCTACAATTCCTGCATAAGCCAATCTCGCGCCATCTCCGGATATATTGGTTTCAAAACTTGCTTGCATTGCAATCAGTTTAACACCTGATATTACGCCACTATTTTTCACAGCAAGACCAGCCACTATCGAAGAAGAAAGCTTGTCAGAGAGCATACAAGAATTTTTAAATTCACTCGTATAAGCAAAGTCAACACTTAACTGAACATTGAAAACGTTTCCTTCGCTAGCAATTTCTTTAAACAAGCCCGCTCCCTTTTCAAAGGTCACAGTAGTACTTTGAAGTTCACTAGAAAATGAATCGATAAGTTCGGCTGATGAAAAACCGACTGAAATAGTTTTGTCGCTTCCATCATAGTTGCCCACAAAAGCCTGATTTACCACAAAGCCTTGCACATTCTCAAATTCTAAATCGGCATTTTGTTTGAAACTGTAATATTTTTCATTGTCCTGAATTTGCCCTTCTGTTACTTTTGGAGAACTAGAAGTCCCATTAGGATAATAAGTTATTGTTGTTTGCGTTTGATAATATTCATTATGATAGTATTTCTTTTCTGCCCTATATGAAATGTTTTTAAATTCGTCTACGCTTTCAATTAGGTAAGGATCGCTTTGACTTCCCTCACCCGCCGAAAAAAAATTGAAACTTATTGAAGAGCCTTTATATTCAAGCTTTTCTGACAACAGATTGTTTTTACCCCTACGCGCCTGAACGCTAAACGAAAGAATTTCTCCAATCAAATTTGGTTCAAACGTAGTGGTATAAATGCCTGCTTCATTTTCACCTTCAATAGTTATATCCTCATATATCCTTGTCGTAGTTGTTCTCGTCGTTACACCTTGTGAAACCACTTCATGTTGTGATGTTATTTCGACTCTAAACAATATATTTTCAGGATCTGCTGTTTCGTCTTTAATAATCAGTTTTTCAACATTAGAAACATGTATATAAACTGTAACGCCAAAATATTCAATCGTATAATAACCATTGTCTGGTGTGTCATCAGAGGATATGTCTAAAATTGAGCCAACCTCTATTCCCTTAAACGTTGTAAGGCTGTCATCTAAGTAAACAACTCCATGGGTTTTTACTGCAAAGCGCTCACCATCGGTTGCCACGGCATCAAGTGGTAAGTAGTAAGTTGTAGGGTTCTGGTCGTCTAATAGTTGCTTTTTAACGACAAAGTATTTTTGTGCAAATTCGTACTTCTCGTTTGCGTTTAGCGTTATGCCTGTGCCTACTAATTCTACGCCATCCAACGCGAGCAATTCGGTACTTTCGACAATTGTCACATATCCAACATTTGCCTCTTCATCGTATGAGTACTTTGCCTTTGACGATTCTACATAATATTTTTCATCGTTATAGTAAACAGGAAGTTTGCCTTGCAAGTTTTCATCAGCAAGCACTTGAACAGTTTCACCAGCAGTCACACCGTAAGGCAAAAACTCTGTTCCATTATTATAGTAAACTTTTATAGTGTTTTCACCATTTTCCGCAATTGCCTTATATTGATTTACCGCGCCATAGGTCCAACTAAATGTTTGCGACAACTCGTCAAATTCTACCTTGTCCGCTTCAAACCAATGTGTTTCACTTAAAGTAAATGTTTTTATGCTTTGTGCGCTAAGATATGTTTGAGAAATTGAAATTGGTTTGACTGTAAAAGTTAGGCCTCCTGTCGAATCAACAAACTCTGTAATATCAATCTCTTTCGAAGAATTTTTACCCTCTAGCAACATTTTCGTTTGCCCTTCTTCGTTTTCGATTACTATTTCAAGATTAATATTTTTTGATATGGACGGATAAAGACTATAATACTTTTCAAAGTCTATTTTGTAATTGTTGTTTTCTCTGTCTGTTGAGAAATAATCATTGCTCATATCTTTAAGCACATTGATTTGCGTGTAGGACTCTCCTCCAAGCATAGTAAGATTTGACCTGAGCTTCCCACCTGCAACCATTTCGCCCTTAGAATTAATTTTGTAATTAACAACAGAAATTCTGAAATTATAAGCACTTTCACTCGAAAGTTGGCCAGCTTGTGGTGTGAAATAATATGTTTTGTTATCGCAATCGATTTCACCTTCTTCGTGCAACAGAGTTTTCCAGTCATTGATGCCAGCAATCGAATATTCTACTAAAAATTTGGTTGCAAGATCACCTGCATAATCATAGATCCAAGATAGCTCTCCATTTTGAACAGTGAACTGACTGACGCTGTCCGATTTTTCAAAAAACTTTTCAGCATTGACTGTGTAGTTAGAAATTAATTCCCCGTTTAAAACTTGCCTATTTGAACCGTCTGCAAAAACAACTTGCGAGCTTTCTTCAAATCTCTCACCTTGGAGTGAAACAATCTCTCCCGTTTCCGACAACTTAAACACATTAGCTTTAACATATATGACATATCTTTGTGTGGATGCCACAGAATCCACAAACATAGATTGTTCCAAATAATTTAGTGATGTGTAATATTGTTTTGTGCAATAGTCATCTTTTGTCCAACCGCCACTTGTCTGATAATATGTTTCTACTTTGACCTCATACAATATTTTGCAATTTTCTTCGACTTCGCTTTCTACTTCTTTCCACACAACTTTTCCATCAATTATTTGAACGCCCTCAGTCAAAGACACCCCTTCAAAAGTCGTTGAGTTTTTATAGTCAATCATCTTTGCAGAAATTGACCCTGCTGTTGATTGTAAATAAATTCTATCTTCGATAGTAGGTACGTCAAGCACGAAATTGTTGTATTTTTCCGAATTAATTAAAACAAATTCTCCCTGATTTACTGAATCGCCAGCAAGTGAAGCGTCAAACATCGTCGCATTATCTTCGCTTAACCTATAATAATACTCGTTTGATAAGGCAGAGCTAAACACCAAACCGTTTAATCCTGGTGTATGTAAATATGAATTTTCATCGGTTGACAATAAAAGTGAATAGCCCAACGATGCATTATTTCTTAGTACGAAAGTTCTATTTTCCCTAGTAGTTGAGTTTACATCTGTTAATAGTATTTTCCCATTTTCAGTAGTAAGCTCTGGAGCCGACAACTTGGTTAAATTCTCTATTCTATAAATTGGGCTACTTACATAGATCGCATAATCTTCTTTCCAACCTGGCGTGCTTAATTCAATATAATCGTAGTTCCCCACATTTGTAGGACTATAGCTTTGCGAGGTTTGACCCGAAGTAGCCTTGATTGTTTGCTTTTGCTCGCTGTAATTTTCTTGCTTAAATTTTACTTGTGAGTCAAAATATGCTACTGTGTTATTTTCGAGTGTTATCTTAAATGTGTTCCAATAGAATATCCCCGAATTTAATCTCAATGATTCGTAATTAAATGCAAAGAAATAAACGTCTATTTCTTCTGTTTTGCTATTAAATGAAATTTCGTTACCGTTTGCATAAACGTTAAAAGTGTAATGAGTGCTAGTAGCACCATCACCACCATTTAATTCTTGCCCAATTCCTGCTTGATCATTAAGGGTCAGTTTTACAAAAATTCTTTCTCCTAAAGTTCTGGTTTCCAGCCCTTTTGAAAAGTCGTTTCCTCCAACCACTGTTCTTGCCCAAGAACCATCAGTGTTTGTAATTTTGACTATTTCTGTTGTTCTTTCCCCACTTTCATCATGCCTTATAACCAATGTGTAATCGTTGATGCTTTGCTTTACCTCAAATTCAATATAGTAAACATCGTCATTCGATACTCCGGTGAGAGTCATTGGTGAGTTTTCAACTTTTGCCCCCGAAATTGCCATTGAGTAATTGGAACTTATTGTTAAAGAGTCGGCACTTCCCTCTTGTTGTATGTAAACATCATAGACGCCGGCTTGTATTTTTTCCGCAGAGATTTTATTGTATTTATCTCCTGTTAAACCTTCGCCAATTTCGTCAAATAACAATTCTTCATTCGCAACTCCGGTCCACTTGCTTTCATCAATAAGGGTCAAGTAAATTTCGTTTAATTGGGTTTTTTCGGTTGTCCCGTTTGGCAACTCCGCGAGGATAGATTCAATGCCTTGTATGATGGACTTATTGTACATTCTATCCCCCTCGCTGAATCCTTCAAGAGGTGTGTTTAAGCCAGTCAAAAGATTTGTAGCAGAAACTGTTGTAATAAATTCTTGCCCATCTTGATTTACAAATTTTAAATTAAATTGCAAATCTGGTAAATCTTTTAAACTGAAGTAAAAAGGCTCTTTGTAAACTTTGTTTAACAAAGCGTTCACGCTAGCTTTTAAACTCTCTTGTGATGCATTTGAAATGTTGTTTATGTCGTTTGCTAATTCACCTACACCAGTAAACAGCATGGTTAGCGAACCATCATTGAGCGAAAGCCCTGAAATGCTTCCCATTTTTGTGATTTGGCTAGGTTCCTCTCCGCCAACATAGACCTTCTTGCTGGCAAGCACCTTCTCTTGCGAGGAGACGTTTTGAATAGCAATTGCAAAAGTTCCCTGAAAATCTATATCTTCTCCTAAGTAGTAATTTTGAAGCAGATCGTAAACTTTGATTTCATTTGTCGAGGTTTCGTTTTCAAATGAAATTAAATATGCCGTTCCCGTCTCGCCTGTAACAGTCCACGCAAGATTTCCAAGATCGACACTGATGCTGTCCGGCGCAGATAATTTCGTGTATGTGAAAATTTCACTATATCCTACAACGGAAAAGCCCGTTGTTCCATTATCATAAATATAAGCAACTTGCAAATGCTTTTGCCCAGCATCGAAGCCTTCAAGAAGGGAAGCAACATTTACAGCATAACATTCTTCGTTTGTCGCACCTGCAACCTCTGTTAATGAAAAGTATCCCGCAGTTTCTCCGTTTGGCTTCACCCAGTATCCTTTAATGTTGTTCAAATCCACAATGTAATATTCTCCGTCCGTTGAACGAACGATAATCGATCTCACGTCTCTACCTTGTGGCTTAACAAGCAGATAATCATCTCTTTCATCAACACCCTTCACTGCTACAACACTGCCGTCTGCATTACTGAAATCAAATGTCACCTCATAATCGTCAGAAACCAAGCACCCCTCAAAAGCCATAGACAGTTTAAACACAAATGTCCCGTCCTCAATATCAAATAACTCGGCAATGTCAGGAGCATAAAAACTAAATTCTGTTGAGTTGTAAATAATCCTTGTAGGAGTGAGTTCCTGTTTTTGTCCGTTATATTCTGCGAAAAATTTTGGTATGTATTTTTTTGAATATATTTCATCGCGAGGGAAGGATGCTGTAAGTATTCCTTTGCTCATGTTTTTTGATACAAAATAAATGTTTTGAGTTTTGTAAACTTGTTTCACTTTTTGGTCTGAGTCCAATTTGATAATGCCATCAAGCGAAGATTGGGTATCATCTCCCTGTTTCTCTACTGCAAGTTTTCTAATTCTAACTGTTAAACTACCAGACAAATCATCAATTCTAAAAGTTGAAATCCCAGCCTGACTTGTTTCCTTGACAACATAGGATAAAGTGTTTCCTGTGATATCCTCAACCTCAATTTGAGTTGCTACGCCAGTAAAACCATTATAATATTTCAAATAGCCATAATCAGGAAGGCTGTCAACGACCGAAATTGAGTCGATTGTGTTTTTTATTTTTGAAACGGTGAATTCGTATGGAAGAGAATTTGTAAGAGAATCTGTTTTATAACTAGCTTTTGTTCGGAAGATAAAAGTAAGATTACCTGCTGGTAGTGATTTGTCTCCTAAAAGATCAGAAAGCATAATAGTTTCCTCTCTGATAAGTTGTGACGTCAAGATTGTGCTTCCCTCGGCCTTTACTTCAATGCTGTAACCCAATGCCCTGTCAATCGGATCCCAGTAAATTTTATAATCGTTATAATCTTCTGTCCTCTGAAATGTTATTTCTGAAATGTTCGCTATTCGCTCAAAAGAAATATGTATTTTTGCGCTTTCCCCTCTCCATGAAGTTATATAACCATTCTTTACAGCGTAAACTAGAATGTCATATTCTCCGCTATCCCAATCATCTGGGAAAGTAAACCTGTTGTTTCCAAGTCTTTCGCTCAGTCCTTTTTCTTCACAAACGACGTAATACACAACTGCTCCGTTGGCACTATAAAACAGCAATCCTTGTTCATCTTGCACAAACGTAGGAGCAGAAAGAATGGTCCCAGAAATTTCTGCGATTTCACTGCAAGGAACAGCAACGTCAACATAATTTGTAGCTTTGTCGATTACCTTTATGCTATAAATTCCAGAGCCCCCGTTTATATAAGGTTGCAGATCAACTTCTTGCGACGCCGAATAAATAGTTGTTATGTTTTCTTCAACGCTAAATTCAATAATATAGCCTTCACTTGGTGCTGGACGCGTTGAAGACTCCTTAATCTTCAATATTCCATCGTCAGTTACACTAAGTGTAGGTTTTGAAAACATCCAAACGTCGATTTCCGTACCACTAGCCTCGATTTGCGTCGAACTTACGGCAACAATCTTTATGGTGTTTTTACCAACAATCAAATTGGATTGTGCCAAATTAAAGATTTTTTCTGTTGCGGTTCCCACAAATTTGTTGTTCGCATAAACATTATATTTGGCATTCTCATTGAGGTTATCCTCCCAGCTTAAAACGACATTTTTGCTTTGTTCACCGGCTATTGTCGTTTCGCTTTCGTCAATTTCTGCCTTGAGCTCAGTTACAGCATTGAGCTTTTCTATTAATGTCCCTTCTCCTATCAATATCTTGCCAAAATACCCTCTACCACCCTGAGAAATCGTATATTCACTGATGTAAGCATAAATTTGAATTGTGGCTTGTGTTCCATCGGCAATATTCAAAAGAGTTTCATTCGCCAATGACAAGTTGTTTGATGCTATGTTTGAAATTGAAGCAATAAGGGTTTGCCCTTCTCCTATGAGTCTAAGCTCATATCTAACATTATTCGAAGATGGCGTAGTGCTCGACCAATCGTTGACATTTAATGACGAAAAATCTTCCCAAGTTATGTTTTCATCAGCAATCTCTATTTGTGCATCAAATTCTCCTACGGCAATTTCTCTCAGAACAAATGTTGACGTTTCGCTTGAAATGTAATAAGTCGCGTCACCATTTTCTTCGTAAGCTTTGCCAAAAATTTTAATAATCGTTTCATTGTTTTCGTTTACCGTTGGACTATCACCGTTTTTAGTGAGTTCGAATTCTGTGGCGGTGATTTCATATTCAAAACCATTCAAGCTGATGTAATCAACTTTGTCCAGATCCATGTTTTTAAGTTCGAATGATGCCATATATTTACCATCACGAACAAAAACATTTAAGCTCTCTACTGGATTGATTTTTTGCACTATTACCTTGCCTGACGGCAATGAGTCAAAAGCATTCTCGCTTACTGTGACAACGTAAAATTCGTAATTTTTTGCTATCGTAAAATCATAACTACTAAGGTCAAAAGTATAAGTTGATTGCCCTGCTACCGGAGGAATTATTTTTTCGATTTTGTTTTCATTGCTTGACAAATTGTAGTAAACATAATAACTAACATTGTCGCCCTCTATTGCACTCCAAGTAATAGTCCTGTTGTCATCATTATAGTTTAATTTGACTTTTTCAAGACGTTGGATTTGTAATTCATTCAACGTGTCATTATATTTAAGAGTTGCATATCGCGATGGCAAATATACTACATCGTCAATTTCCTGGCAAATCTTAGAATAAAGCATCACTTTTAACGAGGTCATTTGATTAAAATGGCTTGCAAACTCGCTATTGCTTTCTAAGATTGTTTGCAACTGGGTGTCAATGTTAAAACTCAACTCCGAAGTATCAACGTCAGTCAAATCCACTTCAAAAATCACTTTGCAAGAGCCGTTTGCTGAAATTGCTTCAGCAGTTATCTCATAAACTTTTTCTAAATTGCTTTGTGTTTGGTGAGAAAAGTAAATGTTGTCGTCGTTATAAAACATGTTTGTTGGGGTTGATGATCGGTAAAAGTTGAATGTCGTTATTTGACTTTCAAGATATATTTTCCCATCTGTTGTAAAACCCTCAAACGATTGATATCCCTCTAACTTTGATGAAACTGAAAATGCTCCTACGTAATTTTTAAGACTAATTTGCACATCTTGGCCACCTTCGCCTCTTGAAATCTCACTGCCGTCTTTTGTTAGTATCAAAACCGCATTTTCGTCAGTGTTGTTTACCGTTAAAACTTCCCCATTTTGTGTCACATTTTTTTCAGTTGTCGCTTGAAGTCGGAAAACCGTCAATTTTGAAACAGAATTAGTGTGCACAGTTTGCATTTCCAAATTTTTTGCTACCGCTTCAACTGTAATTTCATAATTTTCACTTGGGTTGGCAAAATCGTATGCCTTGTCAAATTTGAAGGTTAAAACATTTGTTTGTGATGAATTTATTACGCTACCCAGATAATTAGAGTTTAAAGAGATCTTATATTCATATCCATATTCGCTTGGGAGAATTGTTAAAACATAACAATTTTCGTTTTCGCTATATTCTAGCTTGATTTTTGGTTGCTCGATCGGCAATGACACATAAAAACTATCCTGCGAATAAGTTTCACTTTCTAAATATAAATCATCATTAAGAGGTAAACTTTTGACTTGTAAAACATAATATCCTGCTTCAAGATCGTTAACAAAATTGTCGCTCGTTTCGTTTATAACGGGTTCAATCTGCGTCAAGTCGTAATCAGCAGAGGTTGAGTAAAGCATATATTCATACTTCGCACCCGCAACTGCGCTCCAAGCATACTTTTGCCCTTCATTTTTAGCGCCTTCAAGCCCCACCATTTCTGGTGATTGAAGTCGTGTAAGTGTTTTTTCAGCTTGAGATGTTGTTGCTATTTGGTTTTCTTGCTCCTCTCTGGTAGCAAAAATCTTAATGACATAAGTATCGTTGTCTCCGTAAACATCACTAGACAGTTGACCTAGCATTATCTCGGTTGTACTTTCACCTATTTCTACCTGAGCATTTTCAACCTTTATATCATTTACAAAAACTTCAAACACGTTTGCATAAAGGACATTATCAAATGTCAAGACAGATTGCTTTTCTTCTATGCTGTGATGTATGTTTGCAATCTCCCCCACGTTATATGCGCTGAACAATCTGATCTCATCGCTTTTAACCGCGTTTGAAACTGAAATGCCATCGATGACAACTTTTCCGTCTACAAAAGTTGGATAGGTCTGCAACAAAAACACGTTTTCGCCATCGCTTAAATTAAAACTTTGCGTGAGCGAATAGGCTCCGTTTGAAAAGTCATCTAAAAAGTATTCTTTCTTTATACCGTTTTGGGAAACGGCTATTCTTCTGTTGTATGGAGAATTTGTAGAAAAGGTCACTTGAAGAGTGTTGTCCAAAAATTCATATTCAACGTCAACATTTTCAATTTTTGCCACTTCCCCAAACAATTTAACATTTCCATTAGCATAATTTTGCTTGGCAATTGCTTGGTAAGATATTTCATAAACGCCACCTTCCAACCCTTCTAAAATGGTGCTGTTTTGACTGCAATGAATTTGCCCATTACCTTTTAAAGAAGAGTAAGCAATAATAAAATCAGTCGCGTTTTCATAATCGCCCCAAACCAGCTCGTTGCCCTCAAGAGATATTTCCGGTGTGGCAATCTTTTGCACTTCAACTATGTTTGACTTGCTTTCTAAATCCCCATCGTTTGCTATTATTTCAACCTGCGCAAAATCGTTTTCGCTGAAATTTGTAAAGTCTAAAACATGTGAATTACCTTTGACAAGCTCCTTTTCAATTCCATCGAAAACTATATCATAACTTTGGCCAGTGCCATTCCAAGTCAAAGTTCCCGTTTGACTTCCAAAAGTTTGATATGGATTAAAAACACTTTCGGCTGGTTCGTCAACCAACGCAAAATCAAACAAAATCTCTTGTGAATAGTCCGACCCTAAAACATCGCCGACATTCTCTGCCTTGACCTTGATCTTATAGCTTCCTTTTTCTGTCAACTGGTAGGCGTTTTTTGTTGAAGAAAACTCTTCAACATTTCCATTTCTTTCAACACTTATTTTGTAATCTGCATAAATCACATCACCATTTTTAATAACAACACTTTCGTCCCAAGTGATAAGACCGTTGTTGTTTGTCTTTATATTTGTAGGCACCTCAAACTGCTGGCGAACCAAAACCGACAAAACATCGACTATATTGTCTTCATAAAGCGCTAATAATGATGTTTCTCCGCTTTGCTTGGCAACAAATTTTCCATCTTCATTTTTTGCTAAAATGTTTTCGTTTTCGCTTTTAAAAATTAGCGAAGATTTTGTCTCTGTCAATTCAAATGGATCAACTTCTTCTCCAACAACCAAAGTTATAGATGCTTGATTAAATTTTCCTAATCCGTTATAAGTTTGTGCACACCCCACAAAACAAAAGAAAGCCATCATCACAAAAGTGACGATGAGTGAAACAATTCCAATGCTCTTGCGATTTTTTCTGTATGTATTCACAAAAGTATTTTAGCACTTTTTGTAAAATTTTATCAAATGAAATTATATAAAATAAAAAAAATATTTTAAATATTTTTTAAAATTATTTTTTAAATAAAAATTATATTTAAAAGTTTTTTTAATGCTAAATATTTTTTATTTAATTTATTTTTTTAAAATTTTTGCTTTTTTCATATTTTTTTAATATTTTATTAAATAAATTAAATATTTTTATTAACCACTTTTTCGTTTTTAAAGCTCTGCACAAAAATTATTTGTTACAAATATTTTTCTGCCCAAATTGGTTTTTCAATAAATTCTTTATT
>CASFYE010000035.1 GCA_949298925.1 uncultured Bacillota bacterium | reverse complement strand
CCCAACAGGACTCGAACCTGTGACTAGCCCTTAGGAGGGGCTTGTAATATCCACTTTACTATGGGAACATAAAGGTCATAATAAGATGTTATATTATATCACAACCTTTTTTTAATTACAAATCTTTAATTGATATTTGTTTTTTAAAATAATTTAAAAGACATACAAATAAAATCATGTTATTTAGTTTAATATTTATTATTACGTTAAGCTTACAAATCATTATAACACAATCTTTGTAAAAAAGCAAGGATGAACATCTTTAAAAATATTTTAAAAAAATGCATAATTATGCATAAAAATGTTTGGTTTATGCAAGAGATTGTGTTAAAATCTTAAAACACCGCCGTTTGAAGATGTTGGTTAGGTGGTGATACATATGCACATATGAGGAGTGATTATGCTAGACATTTTTGATGAACTTACCAAGTTGGGGTTAATTAATAAAAATGAAAATGGAATAGATAAAATTGATCAAGCACTTTTGCTTAAACTTTATTTCGCAAAAATTAAAGGTGAAGTTGATGTTGACAAAATCATTAACGATTTGAAAGGTAATGTAAAAATTGATGCAAACACATTAAAGCAAATCGAAGACATGCATAATGTGCTTATGCAAGAAAAGAAAGATGGACTTGCAAAAGAGGAAAAATTGGGTGAGTGCAGGGCTTTTGAAAATTATGAAAACAAATTTCATGACAGATGTAAAATATTTGAACAAAAAAAGCAAGATTTTGATGCTTTTTGTGAATTGATTAATGACGAGGATAAGCTTTCTGAATTTGCTAGTAAAAATAATATTAGTAATTTTGAAAGTTTTAAGACTTTGATGCAAGCTAGAAAAACAGAAATGCAAAAAAATTTTTACAAGTCAAAAGCTAAGTGCCTTGACAATGCTATTGATTATTTGGCATGGCTAGGTGTTCGAACGGACAATAGAGAAAATAATTTTTCTCAAAAAAGAACAACAAATATTCGTTAAATCACTTGACAAATATAAAAACTTTATATAAAATATAAAAGTCGCAAATTGAAAGCGTCTTTTTGTTTATATTAGCCCCATAAATAATTTGGATCTTTCATAGCGGAATATTTCGGAGGAAAATTTACAATGAAAACATTTATGGCTAACCCAGCCGAGATTGAAAGAAAATGGTATTTAATTGACGCTACCGGTCTTCCACTTGGTCGTGTTGCTACGACAGTTGCTGACATTTTGACTGGTAAAAATAAGGTGATTTACACTCCTAATGTTGACACAGGAGATTTTGTTGTTGTTATCAATTCAGACAAAATTGTGCTCACAGGGAAAAAACTTGAAAAAAAGAAGATGATATGGCATACTGGTTATATTGGAGGATTGAAAGAAGTTAAGTACGACAAGCTTATGAAAGAGAATTCTCCAAAAGCTCTTGAAAAAGCAGTGAAAGGCATGCTTCCAAAAACGACACTTGGTAGGAAGCAATTTACAAGAATGAAGGTTTATCGTGATTCACAGCATAACCAAGAAGCACAAAAACCACAATTGGTTGAAGTTAAAGGAGCGAAAAGATAATGGCTGAGGAAAAGAAAATAACAAAAAAGACAGTTGCAGAATTTATCGCAACAGGAAGAAGAAAATCAAGTGTTGCTCGTGTTAGAATGAAAGTGGGCAAAGGCGCGATAACAGTAAATGGCAAAGAAATTGGTGACTATCTCCAACATGACACTATGCTTCTCGTCGCTTTGCAACCACTTGAACTGACTGATTCAAGAACAAAGTTTGACATTAACATCAAATGTGACGGAGGCGGAGTTTCAGGTCAAGCTGGCGCAATTTGTCATGGTATTGCTCGTGCACTTGTTAAAGCAAACGAAACTTACAAAGCTGAATTAAAAAAAGCTGGATTTCTTTCAAGAGATTCAAGAATGAAAGAAAGAAAGAAATATGGTCTCAAAAAGGCGCGCAAGGCTCCACAATTCTCAAAACGTTAAAAAAGAAGATGCTTATGCATCTTTTTTTGTTGTTGAATATAAAAATAATATGGTAAAATGAATGAGGTTTAAAAATTGATTATTTTATTATAATTTTTATGGAGGTTATTATGTTCGATTTTGTAATTGTAGGCTCGGGGCCAGCAGGCTTAACTGCAGCAATTTATGCGAAGCGTGCGGGTAAGGATGTGCTCATTATTGAAAAGGCCATTGAAGGTGGGCAGGTTGCTACAATTGGCAAAATAGAAAACTATCCGGGATTTGCGCAGATTGAAGGTTTTGAACTTGCAGAGACGTTTGTTAAACAAGCCAAATCATTGGGCATTCAGTTTTGTCAAGATGAAATGATAGATTTAAAATTTGGTAAAGGCAAAAACGTTGTGGTTGGCAGAAAGGCAAATTATGAGGCGAAGGTTGTTATACTAGCTTTAGGCTCAGTTTCCCGTAAGCTTAAAGTGGAAGGAGAAGACAAGTTTTTGGGTAGGGGCGTGAGTTATTGCGCCACTTGCGATGGTAATTTTTTTAGGAACAAAGATGTTGTTGTTGTAGGAGCAGGGGATTCAGCTGTTTCTTCTGCGCTCTATCTTCTTCCTATTTGCAAAAGTGTTTCTATTGTTTCTAAATATCCAGAATTGAAACTCAAAGCATATCCAAAAGAGATATTAAAAAAGCTAAAAGATGTGAAAATCTATTATAGCTCCAATGTCGAAAAGATTGAGGGTAATGATTTTGTGGAAAAGGTTAAAATCGACAGTTTAAAAAATTTTGTTGACACCGATGGTGTTTTTGTGTCAATCGGCAGAATGCCAACAACTGAATTTTTGCATGGTAAAATTGAACTCGATGACAAGGGATATGTCGTGGTTGACAGCTTGATGCATACGTCAAAAAAAGGTGTTTATGCATGTGGCGACGTTACTAATAATTCAGTAAAACAAATAGTGACTGCCACCGCAGAGGGCGCAATCGCTTCAATGCAGGCTTTGAAGGATATGCAAAAATAGATTATAGTTATAAAAACAAAATTTTTATTATGAAAAAAAAGGATTTTCAATACATTAAGAGTATATATAATTAGAAAACGTTTTAAATGTTAGAGGAATAAGTGAGAAACACGGGATTTTCGCCAGAATGGCTGGACGAGCTTAAAAGAAAAAACGATATAGTAAGTGTGGTTTCAAAGTACGTGCAATTACAGCAAAGGGGTAACAAATTTTGGGGATGTTGCCCTTTTCATCGTGAAAAAACACCTTCTTTTGTGGTAGATCAATATGATGGGCTATTCCATTGTTTTGGTTGTAAAGAAGGCGGAGATGTTATCAGTTTTGTTCAAAAAATAGAATCCTGCAACTTTCATGATGCCGTTGCGCGTTTGGCGGAAATGGCAAAAATGCCAATGCCTGAGATAAGTGGCGATGAAGATTTAATTCAACAAAAAAAAGCACGAGACATTTCATTAAAAATTTTAGATTTAGCAAAAAAACATTATCACTCCAACATATATCTCCCTTCTGCTAAACAGGCTCAACAATACATAAAGCAAAGAGGTTTTACTCGTCATGAGTTAGAAGATTTTGAAATAGGTTACAGTTTAAATTGGAACGAATTAATAGTTTTTTTGCAAAAGCAGGGGTTTAGTTCGAAACAACTTTTAGAAAGTGGAGTTGCTCAAACAAAAGAAGAGGGAAAAATTTATGATGCCATGGGTGGACGGTTGGTTTTCCCGATTTTCAACGCTTTTGGTGAATGTATTGGCTTTACGGCACGGGCATTAGAAAAAACTGACTTTGCAAAATACAAAAACACTGCTGAAACAAAGATCTTTCAGAAAAGTAAAGTGGTTTTTGCGATAAACTTGTTGAAAAAGCTTAAGCAAGAAAATGGGCTTTCCAATATTATTATTGTCGAAGGTCAAATAGATGTGATTTCTATGCATCGAGCAGGTTTTAAAAACACTGTTGCATGTTTGGGGACAGCTTTGACGCAAGACCATGCGCGAGAACTTAAGAAATTGTGTGAAAACATAACGCTTTGTTTTGATGGAGATGAGGCTGGGGTGAAGGCTACGCTAAGATCAATAGGCATATTACAAGAGGCTGGATGCAATGTGAAAGTGGCGCGTCTTCCAAAAGGCAAAGACCCAGATGAGCTACTAAAAGAGCAAGGCAAAGATGCGATGGAAGAAATTTTGGCGAATGCATCAAATGTCATTGACTACTACATTGATTTAGCTCTTGAAAAGTATGACATATCTAGCCCTGACGGGAAAGGCAAGTTTACGAAAGAGATTTTGGCTAAACTCAGTGGTATGACGCCAGCGGAACAGGACCCTTATCTCTTTAAGCTTAGAGATTTGACGCAGACCCCGGTTGACACTCTTCGTAGGTCGCTTGGGATATCAATCCTGCCGACTTTTGAAAAACCTGAAAAATCCGTTTTATCTGACAGGATAAATGGGAATAAAAGGGCTGTTAGGTTTATTCTAGCTTCACTTTTACACAAAAAGGATTTTGTCAATAAAGATATAGATTTCTCATTATTATTAAGAGAGGAAGCAGATGTGATAAATATTATCAATTCTGTGTCACGTGTTTCAGGGATATTTGACAGAGTTGATGCTGATGATGAATTTTGGCAAGAACTTATTTATTTTAATTTTGCCGAGGCAAAGGGAAACGAAAAACAGTATTTTGACGAATGTGTGTGGGCACTTGTTGAAGAGAAATATAAAGCTGAAAAAGAAAATATAATGGCGCAATACAAAGCATCGCAAAGTTTAGATGAACGTAAAGCCCTGCTAATAAAAGCACAATTGGTAGATAAAAAAATTCGTGAAAAAAATCTTGATGATTTTTCAAAAAAAAGTGGAGGAAATGAAAATGCTTGATGCAAAAGTTGAAGCAGAATTTAAAAGATTTGAGGATTTGGCTCAAAAAAAGGGTTCAATAAACGCAGATGACGTTTTATGCAAGGTTTTGAAATATGACGTGTCGCCTGATGACATACGTCAATTTATTGACAAGTTGGAAAGCAGAGGCATCAAAGTAATAAAAACTGATGAAGAGGATTACACCAAAGAGGATTTTTCTGACTTAATTCCAGCATATGGTGTTGATGACCCTGTGAAAGTTTATTTAAAAGACATTGGAAAAGTTCCTCTTCTTTCATCAGAAGAAGAAATTGAGCTAGCACAAAGAATATTAAAAGGTGATGAATATGCCAAAGCAAAGTTTTGCGAAGCGAACCTTAGACTTGTCGTTAGCGTGGCAAAAAAATGGGCACCTAGGGCTTCAAGTTTGTCATTTTTAGATTTAATTCAAGAGGGCAATCTTGGACTTCTTAAAGCGGTGGAAAGATTTGACTACTCAAAAGGATTTAAATTTTCAACTTATGCAACGTGGTGGATTCGTCAATCAATCACACGTGCAATTGCAGATCAATCTCGAACAATAAGAATACCTGTGCATATGGTTGAAACTATCAATAAGGCACAACGAGTGGTGCGTCAATTAACACAAAAGTTGTGTCGAGAACCTACCACAGAAGAGATCGCTCAAGAAATGGGAATAAGTGAAGCTAAGGTGGTCGAAATCCAAAAAATAGGATTGGATCCTGTTTCACTTGAAACACCTATTGGAGAAGAAGAAGATTCCAAATTAACGGATATTATTGTTGATGATTCAATAAAATCCCCAGTCGAATTTGCAACACAAACTTTGCTTAGGGAACAACTTCTCGCAGTTATTGACACTTTAACTCCACGAGAACAGGAAGTGATACGACAAAGATATGGATTAAAAGACGGTCGTGCTAAGACGCTCGAAGAGGTTGGACGCGAGTTTAAGGTTACAAGAGAACGTATTAGACAGATTGAGGCAAAAGCTCTCAGAAAATTAAAACACCCAAATCGTAGTAAACGACTTGCGGACTTTATGGATTAATAAGGAGATAGTATGGATATAAAAGCGATATTAGCATATCAAGATGTGGACAGAAGATTGTTTCAAATGGAACAATCATTGGCTAAAGACCCAAACAAACAAAAATGCAACGATTTAAACCAAACAGCAAGGGACTCACAACAAAAATCTAGCCAATTGGAAGAACAAGCTGGCGCAGCGTTACGTGAACTTAATGAGCTTAAAAAAAATATTAAGGCGACAAAGAATCATGGTGAAGAACTTTTAGGTTGCGACATTGAAAAATTGAATTTGGAAAATATTGACGAAATGAGTGCAAAAAAGGATCGTATTTCATCAAATATTACTATGCTTGACAAAAAACTTACAAAATTAGCTGAAACAATAAATCAAATTTTGGCAGAATTCAATCGAACAATTAAAGTCTATAATGAGGCAAAAGTTCAATATCAAAAATATAAAGCCATTTACGAAGCAAAAGCCAAAGAGTTGGAGCCTCAAATGAACGACCTTACAAAACAACTTGCGGTTTTAGAAAAAAAAGTAGATCAAAAAACGATGGAGATTTACAAAAGAAAAAGAGCCGACAAAATTTTTCCTGTTTTTGTGCAACTTCATGGCAACGCATGTGGAAGATGTAGAATGGAACTTTCTGCATCAGCCATTTCTAAATTAAAAAATGAGCAAATTTTGCCATGTGAAAATTGTCGTAGCGTTATTTATTTTAATTAAAAATAAGCACATTGTATTACAAATAATTTAAATAAAATATTTATAAAACGGCAAAAATTTGCCGTTTTTATATTAATTTTTTGCATTTTAGTATGGATTTGACCGCAAAAATCAACTTTTGAACATCTGAGAAAGTTGTAAAGTATGATATTGATGCACGAACGGCACCTTGATCTAAAAGATCTAATGCTTCATGTTTTTTTGCAGCGCAATGGTAACCACCTCTTACGCATATGCCATATTTTTCATTTAACAAACTTGCAACTTCGTTGGAATGCATGTTTGGTATGTTGAATGCAAAAACGCCCTTGGCATTTTCGGTGGAAGTGTAAATTTTGATTGGCAGATAGGAAAGCTCGTAATTTAAAAATGTTGTCAGGTCGTCCAAATGATCATGAATTAAATTAAAGTTTTCATTGACGAAATCGATACCTCCGGACAGGGCTAATATTGCAGGGGTTGCTATGGTTCCAACTTCAAAGCGCTCTGGTGCTAAATCTGGTTGGGTCAATTCCAATGAATTTGTTCCTGTTCCACCAAACATTATTGGGCAGAGTTGTTCTGGTCTCGAAGTTAACAAAACGCCAAGTCCTTGAATAGAGTAAAAACCTTTGTGCGGAGCTAGTGTTAAAAAGGAAATGTTGTTTTCTTTCATATCTATTTTTTCATGACCTGCACTTTGTGCGCCATCGACTAAAAACAAAAGATTTTTTTCTTCACAAATTTTTCCTATTTCTTTTATGTCACACACGTCTCCATTCACATTGGAAATGTGGTTGCATACAACCATATACGTGTTTTTTCTTATGCATTTTTCAATATCTTCACGACAAATACCACCGCTTTTGCTTTGGGTTGCAACTGTGTAATCAATTTTGCCTTGTTCTTTTAAATGTTCTAATGGTCTTAAAACTGAATTATGTTCGTTTTCTGTGCAAACGACGTGACCTCCATTTTTTACTGAACCTAGTATGGCAAGATTTAATGCAGAAGAACAATTGGCGGTGAAGATTACATTATTTTCGTCATTCAAATTAAACATTTTTGCTAATTTTTGTCTGGTTTGTTCAACTTCAAGCGCTGCCGCAATGCTTAATTTATGTCCACTTCGCCCAGGGTTTGCGGAATATTTCGTCACGGCAAGATTTAATTTTCTTAAAACTTCTTTTGGTTTTATCAGGGTGGTGGCGCTGTTGTCTAAATATATCAAATTTGCCTCCTTTGGAAACATAAAGCTTCTTTAATTAATATAGTGTTAATGAAAAGAATTGGTGAATATGGAGGCAACTTTGCGCTATACCTATGCAGTATTTAAATCGCGAAACGAAACACTTTCATTTTCTGGATATTTAAAATCCTTAGGGATACCGTGTGCTGTGACCACAACTCCAAAACAAGCTGGGAGAACTTGTGGAATAAGCGTTAGGTTTTTGACAGATTATCTTTCTATTGTCCAATCACGTTTTCCACAACGTGGTTATTCAAGCTTTGTTGGTTTTTATCCGGGCGAATAAAACATATGCCAGAGCATAATCTAAGATTATGAAATTGAGCGCGCAACTTTTTGTTTTGTCATTGGTAGCCACTTTGGTTGTTGCCATGACCTTTGTTATGTACTCATTTGCATATCCGTTAAAATATAAATATTTTATACTAAATTCAAGTGCTCGGTACAATGTTGAACCGTCTTTGATTGCGTCAATAATAAATAGTGAAAGTTCGTTTAAAAAAGATGTTGTGTCAAACAAAGGGGCAGTGGGGCTCATGCAGGTTATGCCAAGCACTGCTAGCATGGTGGCAAAACAGTTGAAATTAAGCGAATACGACCTTTTTGATGAAGAAACCAACATAAAAATAGGGACTTACTATTTGTCAACACTTTTGTCATGTTTTGACAACATGGAAGTGGCAATATGCGCTTACAATGCGGGGCCATCGCGTGTGAAAAGTTGGCTTAAAAGCGATGAATGTTCCCATGATGGCAAAACCTTGTTCAACATTCCTTATCCAGAAACAGAAAAGTACCTTGAAAGCGTTTTAAAAAACATAAAGTTTTATCAAAATCGCTTTAATTAATTGACTTTTACTGCTGTAAAATGTTATTTTTTACTATAAGGAGAAAAATAATATGGCAGAAGTAAATTTATCTAGTGAAGTAGATATTAGACGTGAAAAAATCAAACAATTAAAAGAGCGCGGTGAAATAGTTTACAAAGCAAAATTTGACAGAACCTGCTCTATCAAAGAGGCGCGTGAGAAGATCGGTGAAAAAGTCAAAATAGCTGGTCGCATGACGTTTAGACGTGTTATGGGTAAGTTTGGCTTTATGCAAATTCGTGATATAAATGCTCATATTCAAGTTTCGGTTGGCAGAAATGAGATTGACGAAGAAAGCTATGATTTTTATAAAAAAATGATTGACATTGGAGACTTCGTGGGCGTCGAAGGAGAAGTTTATTTTACTCAGACAGGAGAAGTTACTGTAAGGGCAGAAAAGGTTACTTTGCTTTCAAAAGCATTAAGGCCTTTGCCAGAAAAATTCCATGGGCTGACGGACATTGAAGCAAAATATCGTCAAAGATATCTCGATCTTGTTTCTAATGAACAGGCACGAAAGATTTTTTTAACTCGTAGCAAAGTTTGTTCTTTTTTAAGAAGGTATTTGGAGGATCATGGCTTTATTGAAATTGAAACTCCGATTTTGCAAACTAACGTCAGTGGCGCGACAGCAAAACCGTTTTTCACAAAGCACAACGCGTTGGATTTACAATGTAATTTGCGTATAGCAACTGAGACATGGCTAAAACAAGCAATTGCAGGCGGTTTTGACAGAGTTTTTGAACTCGGAAAAGATTTTAGAAACGAAGGCATGGATCCAACACATTTGCAAGAATTTACACAAGTTGAGTGGTATGCGTCATATTGGGATTTTGAAGATAACATTCAATTTTTTCAAGAGTTTTTAAAAAGTCTTCTAAAAGAAGTTGTAGGGGCTACGAAAATAACTTATCAAGGGAATGAAATAGATTTTGGAAAAGAATGGGAAAGGATTGATTATACTGCAAGATTGACAGAGATTTTGGGCTTTGACTTCCTTGATGAAACTGATCCAGAAAAATTTAAGAAGAAAATCGTTGATGCGAAACTGTTTTCATTTGCAGATCTCGAACCCTACAATTCTGTTCGTGCTATTATAGATTTTGTTTATAAACGTAAAATTCGCGAAAATATTGTCGGCCCAGTGATTCTATTCAATTATCCAGCAGTTTTAAAGCCTTTGGCTAGAAGAAACGACAAAGATATGCGTTTGGCTGATGCTTTCCAAATTGTTGTTTGTGGGGCGGAACTTGTTAATGCTTATTCTGAGCTTGTTGATCCTATTGTTCAACGTCAAACGTTGGAAGAACAACTCAAAGACAAGATGAGTGGCGATGACGAAGCTATGGATCTTGACGAGGACTTTTTGAAGGCAATTGAGCATGGTATGCCACCTATCTCTGGATTGGGATTTGGAATTGACAGATTTATTATGACAATTTTTGACCTTCCAAACATTCGTGACGGCGTGTTATTCCCATTGATGAGGTAATAATGAAAAGCTTGGAAATAGTTCAGGAATTCGATAAATTGGTTCCAAATCCGAGATGCGAGCTGGATTATAAAACACCATATCAATTGTTGGTTGCTGTCATTTTGTCAGCGCAATGCACTGATAAAAGGGTAAATTTGGTCACAAATGAATTATTCAAGAAATATCCAACACCTGAAAAAATGGTCAAGCTTACATATGATGAATTGGGGGAATTAATATTTTCGTGCGGATTTTACAATTCAAAAGCGAAAGCCATAATCGACATGAGTCAAGATATAATAAACAAGTTTGGCGGAGAGATTCCACAAGATTTGGAAAAGCTGACGTCATTGCGTGGTGTTGGCAGAAAAACAGCAAATGTAATTATTTCAGAAGCGTTTAAAGGCGATGCTTTCGCGGTAGACACGCATGTTTTAAGGATCGCTTCAAGATTAGGACTGACTAAAAGTAAAAATCCAGATCAAGTGGAAGAAGATTTAAAAAAGTTTTTTCCGAAAAAATATTGGTCGAAATTGCATTATCAAATTGTGCTTTTTGGCAGATATAAATGCAAAGCTGTCAAACCTGATTGTGCGTCGTGTCCTTTTCAAGATATATGTAAATATTTTCAGGAAAAAAGTCAAAATTAAAATTAAAGGAAAATTATGTTTTTAGACAGGGTTAAAATTAAAATTAAAGCGGGTGATGGTGGCGATGGCTGTCTAAATTTTTTACGCACAAAGCTGACAATGAAAGGTGGCCCAGATGGTGGCGATGGAGGAAAGGGCGGAGATATAATATTTAAAGCTAATGAAAATATGAACACCCTTTACAATTTTAGATTTAAGAAGAAATTTCATGCTGAAAACGGTCAAGCTGGTTCGAGACAATTAAAAACCGGTGCGAATGGGAAAGATGTAGTCATAGATGTGCCTTGTGGAACGGTCATTATTGATGCTGAAACCAACAAAGTTATTGCTGATCTAAACGAAAATGAAAAGACCTTTTTGGCTCTTCGTGGCGGGAATGGTGGACATGGCAATGCTTATTACAAGACTTCAATAAAGCAGGCACCGTCTTTTTCTCAACAGGGAGTAAAAACCAAAGAAAGAGAAGTGATTTTGGAATTAAAAACAATAGCTGACGTTGGACTTGTAGGCTATCCTAACGTTGGAAAATCAACTCTGCTGTCTGTTATTTCAAATGCGAACCCTAAGATCGCAAATTATCCGTTCACGACGCTGTATCCCAATTTGGGAGTCGTTGAAGTCAAAGGTCAAACATTTGTTGTAGCTGATATTCCTGGCCTTATTGAAGGTGCAAGTGAGGGGCAAGGGCTTGGGCACTATTTTTTAAAACACGTTGAAAGAGTTAGGTTAATACTCCATCTTGTCGATGTCGCTCAAACCGAGGGCAGAGATTTTATGGAAGATTATGAAAAAATAAATCTGGAATTAGGAAAATATAGCCCTAGTTTAGCAAAAACTCCACAGATAGTTGTTTTTTCAAAAAGTGATGAGATTGACGAAGAAGTTTTAGAAAGAAGAATAGAAGATTTTAAGAAAAAATATAAGATCACTCCAATTGCGATATCATCGATTTTGCATGAAAATGTCGAAGAACTTATGTTAAAAACACTTGAAAAGCTTTCGACTTTGCCAAAGAAAGATTCGGTCACAGTTGAAAAATTTGATTTTGATAAAGTTGATATTGAAAGTGTTGTAATTACTAAAATCCCTAATGGCTTTGAAGTTAGTGGTGGAAAGATCGATAATTTTGTTAGGGGAGTTTATTTGGATGATCCACGATCGTTTGCTTATTTTCAAAACCGTTTACAAGAGATGGGCATAATTGACATGTTAAAAAGTAGGGGATTAAAAAATGGGCAAACAGTAAAAATTAAAGATATAGAATTTGAATGGGTAGAATAGGTGAAAGTGTGAATACAAAAGATGTTTATCTAATAAAACCAAAACTTGAAGATAAAAATGCGCTTGAAGAATTTAAAAAAGAATTTTTATTAAATAATGAAAAAGCTATTCCGGGTTCATCGGACATTTTAGAATTTTCTAAATATGAAGATTGGTTAAAGCACATTAAGGCATATGAAAACGCAAAAACTGTTCCTGTCAAAGGGCACGTGCCCGCAACGATTTATCTTTTAAAAAGAAAATGTGACAAAAGAGTTTTAGGCATTTTACAAATAAGACACAGATTAAATGATTTTTTAAGTAATTATGGCGGGCACTTTGGCGGTTCAATCAGGCCTTCAGAAAGAAACAAGGGTTACTCGGCGAAGATGATAGTTTTGGGCAAGTCAAAAGCAAAAAGATTTGGCATTAATGATGTGCTAATCACATGTTTAACTACCAACAAGTCGTCAGCTAGAAGTATTGAAAAAGCAGGAGGAGTGTTTGAAAAGACAGTATATTTTAAAGAAAAAGAAGTGCATATAAATCGTTTTTGGCTGAAAACAAACAAATAAGGAGGGGAAGAATATGCTAACATCAAAGCAAAGGGCGAGTTTGAGGGCTCTCGGGAATGCGCTAGACCCTGTTATGCAAATTGGAAAAGATGGCCTGTCAGACAATTCTTTTGAAGCGATAAATTTGTTGCTTGAAGCAAGAGAGCTTATAAAAATCAAACTTTTAAAGACATGCCCTCTTGATGAAAAATCTATAATGCAAAAGATATGTGAAAAAACAAAGGCTGAGCCAGTTCAAGCCATCGGTTCGATTTTGATAATTTACAGGCGTTCCAATAATAAAAAAAAGAGGAACATTGAGATTTAAAGCAATTGATTGTCAGTTTTATTTTTTGAGAATGGGTCATATAGCGATATTATTGCGAGTAGCACCAACAAAGATGAGATGATTGCATAATACAAATTTGCCCGTACAAAAAATGAAGAAAAGATTAAAATAAGCGCGGAGAAAAAATAACCTTTTGCTCGTGAGCGATTCAAGGAAAACATTGCCAAATCCTTTAAGGCTAGCTTCTTGTCTTTTTTATAAGAATATTTTATTTCTGGAAAGAAGTTGTAATTTTTGTACAACTTTTGATAAGTCTCATATTGATCTAAAACCTGCACTTCTATATTAAAGTTTTTGGCAAAAGAATATGTTTCCTTTAAAGCGGAGTGACATAATATAACAATTTTGGTTGGGTTATGCTCGATAACTGAATTAACAATTTTTGCTAAGTCGTCTTGAGATAGAGAAGCAAAACTATAGTTTGGGAATAAAATTATCCTACTTTCTGGATGTAAAACTAAAATGCAATTGGAATATTTTTTGCAACAATGCCTTGATGAAGCGAGTTTAAACAAAAAGTCCAAATTGTTTTTATCCATGCTCAACGAAAAAAAACAATTTTCAGCATTTTCGCGATCTTTGCTTTTTAGTTGAGATTGTGAATTTTTCTTTTTAGTAAATATTCTTGAAATTATGTCAATAAAAATAGTTATAGCAAGTGAAATTAAAACAGATTGCCAAAGAGATTTTATAAAATAGCGCACCCAAATAAAACTTATAAAAAATATCATCAAAAATTTAAAAAATATTTGAAAAATTCTGGAAACTTTTTGCATAACATAATTTTGAACCAATTAAACGAAAAAAATAAGTCATTTTTTATTGTTTTTTTAAGAAAAATATAGTAAAATGTTGTAGGAAGATTATGAACGAACAACTAATAAAGATTTATGAAATGTTAAAAAAATTTAAATGTAAAAATGTTGCGACGTTTGATTTGACAGAAAACGGAGAAACAAAGTTTTTTGTTATTGCAAGTTGTCTAAATGCTGATGACAACAAAAAAGTTGCAGACGAGCTGTGCAAAAATTTTGACTTAATAGGAGAAAAAGACGGTTATCACAAGGGAGAGTGGATTATTCTTAGGTTTTCCAACATATATGTTCATTTGTTCATATCTACGATAAGGACGAAATATAATCTTGACCGTCTTTACAAAAATAGAGAAATTGATTTGGTTAAATATTTGAAAAAGCAAAAATCGAAGTAAGTTTACTTTGATTTTTTTTTGTAATATGTTAATATTTTTTTATGCAAGGGAAAATTAAGTTATGTTTTTTATGCACAGGCAACACTTGTCGGTCTTTTATGGCTGAAAGATTGATGAAAAAACATATTAAGCGAGCTGGCATTGATTTTGTCCAAATTTCTTCAAAAGGGCTTAGTGCGAATGGGGAGCTGAGCACCGAAAATGCTTGTATGGCTTTAAAAGAACTAGGCGCAGATGCAAGGAAGAGAAAAAGTGTTCAACTTAAAAAATTTGATTTAAAAACATTATATGTCGCAATGACAACGGCAATAAAAAATAAGGTTGCTGGTAAGGTCATCGAAATGAAAGATCTCTGTGGAGTCGAGATACCCGACCCTTACGGTTGCGATTATAAAACATATTTGGAATGTGCTAAACTTATTGATAAAGCATGTCAAAATTTGACAGAAAAGTTGGTTAAAATTGGAGGCGAAAAATGATAATACTCGCTTGTGATCATAGGGGATATGAACTAAAAGAAAAAATTAAAAAATTTTTTAATAATGAGTCTATTATTACTATTGATGTTGGGACATATTCAAAAGAGGGTGTTGATTATCCTGACTATGCAAAAAAAGGGATTGTAAAAGTTTTGGAAGATCCACACAATGTGGGGATATTTCTTTGTGGAACTGGCATTGGAATGAGCATCGCTGTAAACAGAAATCCTAAAATCCGTGGCGCGCTCTGCTTAAACACTAAAATGGCAGAGCTTGCGAGAGCGCATAATAATGCAAACGTTTTAGTTTTGCCGGGAGACAATATGAGGGCAAGCAAAGCAATAAGAATTATAAAAGTGTTTTTGACAACAGATTTTGAGGGTGGCCGTCATTTTAGAAGGATAAAAAAATTGTAAGGAGGCATTGTGTTTAATATAATCTTTCCTGTAATCGATGATTTTGAGTCAAATGCTGAATATATAAAAAAACTTAAAACAGATGGAAATATTTTAGTGGGCGTCACAGAGGAAGGGGCAAAGTTTTTTAAGTTTAAAAAAGCAGGCATGATTGTCAAAGTATTTAAAAATAAAAGTTATAAAGAGCAAATCATAAATTCATTACAACAATATTTAGAAGATGGCAAGATTTTAATTCTTAGAAAACAATTGACCGCAGACGAAATTTCAAGCTTTTTTTCTTCGAAAGCAGACATAACTGTATGCGCTAAAAAGAAAAGGGGGAAAATTGCTGAATTATTTTATAAGTTATGGCAAAAAATTATTCATCTACTATTTGCCGTTACGTTTTTTGATGGTGATGTTTCTGCGGTATGTTTTTCTGAAAGATTGTCAAGCGTAATTCAAAACATACCAAACCTTTCATCAGTTTCTAGGATTAACAGGTGGAAAGGTGTAAGCGTAGGTGTTGTTGCGACTAAAACAAAACCGGTAAAAAAGGAATATTCTAGAATAAAAAACAACGTTATGCTCATTTGTTGGCTAACATTGTTTTTGGGGACAATAGCTTCGATAGCTGTTTACTATGTTTTTAAACCAGTGACCTTTTTGTCCGTTTTGTTGTGGATTGCAATGCTGTTAGTTTCAGGTTTAGGAGCGATCATTGCTGTTGCAATTTTTGCTTTAACCATCAAGAGTGGTAAAAGATATTTTTCAAAAGCAGAGGAGGTTTAAATGTCAAAATTAAAAATTGGAATAAATGGCTTTGGAAGGATTGGAAGACTTGTGGCGCGTATATGTGCTAAGAGGGGCATTCAAATATGTGCAATAAACGACCCATTTTTAGATGTCGAATATGCAAAATATCTCGTGGATCATGACACTATTCATGGCAAGTTTGATATTCCTACAACGGTTAAAAATGGAAATCTTGTTATTGGGTCAAGTTCGGCAAAGTTTTTTGTTGAGCGCGAACCGGACAAAATACCATGGGCAGAAGCGGGAGCTGAAATCATAATCGAGGCAACGGGTAAATTTACAAACTATGAAGGAGCATCACTTCATTTGCAAGGCGGAGCAAAGAAAGTGATTGTAACAGCCCCTGGCAAAGGAATGCCGATGTTTGTTATGGGAGTAAATCATAAAGAGTATAAAAACGACATGAAAGTCATATCAAATGCTTCTTGCACAACCAACTGCTTGGCACCTTTGGCGAAGGTTATTAATGATGCTTTTGGCATAGAACAAGGTCTTATGACTACAATACACTCAGCAACAGCGACCCAACTGACTGTTGATGGCGCAACCAAAAAAGATTGGCGTGGTGGTAGGGCGGCATCTTACAACATAATTCCTTCTTCAACCGGCGCAGCAAAAGCCGTTGGTGAGGTTATACCTCAGTTAAAGGGTAAACTTACAGGAATGAGTTGTCGAGTTCCAACTTTGAACGTTTCAGTCGTAGATTTGACTTGTTCACTTAAAAAAGAGGCGACCTATGAACAAATAGTCGATGCAATAAAGAAAGCTTCAAAGACAAATATGAAAGGCATAATGAGCTGGACAGAAGACAAGGTCGTTTCAAGTGATTTTATTGGTGAAGAGCACACTTGCGTGTTTGATGTCGAAGCGGGTATAATGTTGAATCCAAAATTTGTAAAATTATTTGCGTGGTATGACAATGAATGGGGATATTCAAACAAAGTCGTCGATCTTGCACAGCATATAAGCAAAGGAATAAAATAATGCAAAACAAATTAAACAATCAAAGAGAAAGTTGGTCTTGGGAAAAGATATTTGAATTGTTTGCTTATATAGGCATAGGTTGTATTGCCATTGCCTTGCTTTTGAGTGCTATTTTTGGTAGCAAAACTCTGGCGGACATATTCCGTTGTGTTGGCGAGGCGGTGGCTTACATAGTTTGTATAGTTGTTGCAGGCTTATGGGTAAAAAGGAAAACTCATGTCGCATGGTTGATTTTATATGTGGTTTTTACAGTTTCTATAGTCGTTTTGTATATAGTTAATATTGCACTTTGAGGCATGAGTATGAGAAAATTTATAGTAACAGTCAGTTTTATAATTGCAATTATTGTTTCGGCGGTTTTAGAAAATCAATTTGCAAATTATGAAAAAAACATAGTAACCTTAGTTTTAAGTGCTGTTTTCTTTTTTTATTGGGCAGGTGAATTTATATATTCTTTCGTTTTGTTTCACAAGACATTTCCCGAAAGATATAAGCTTTTTGTGGCGGAAACCGTTAATAAAAAGAGATTGTCTTTGGACATAATTAAAGCTGAGGAAAAATACTATAAAAAGAAGTTTAAAAGAACCTTATTTAAAGAAAAGTTTGTTTATTATTGTCAAATAGCATTATCGTTAGGTGCAGGTATAGCTCTTATCGTAGCAATATTTATTTGAAAATATCATTCGACATATTAATGAGTATTTATTATGATTTAATGTAATAAATTACTTGTATAATTATTTTTGCTGTGCTAAAATTGTAAAGCAAAACATAAAAGGAGAAATTATTATTATGGTTACACGTGAGAAAAGTGAAAAAGGGACATTAAAACTCATTATAGAAGTCTCAGGGAAAGTGTGGGAAGAAGCTATTGAAAAGTCATATGAAAGGAATAAAGGTAAATACAACATTCAAGGTTTCCGCAAAGGGAAAGCCCCACGCAAAGTGATAGAAAAAAACTATGGAGACACTATTTTTTATGACGACGCATTTGATGATGTTGTTTCATCTGAGTATGGTGAATTTTTAAAAAACAATCCAGAAATTGAAGTGGCAGACTATCCCAAAGTCAACATTGATTCAATGACAAGTGATGGACTCAAAGTTAGTCTAAGCGTTAATCTTATGCCAGAAGTTGAACTTGGGCCTATCAAATTTAAGGTTAAAAAGAAAGAACCTACCGTTACTGAAGAAGAAGTTGAACAACAAGTGAAAACCTTTGTTGACAGTCAGGCGCGTTTTGTTGAAAGCGACAAACCAGCTGAAAAAGGAGATTTTGTTAATATAGATTTTTCAGGTTCTGTCGATGGCAAGAAATTTGACGGTGGAACGGCACAAGATTATCGTTTAGAGCTTGGCTCACACAGCTTTATTGACACTTTTGAAGATCAACTTGTTGGCTTAAAAGCAGGAGATGAAAAGATTGTTAAGGTCACTTTCCCAGAAAAATATCCTGCCGAAAATCTTGCTGGGAAGCCTGCTGATTTTGAAGTCAAAATTAAAAAGGTTGAAAAGAAAGAAACGAGAGAATTAAATGACAAATTAATCTCTTTTGCAACAGAATTTGCAACTGTAGAAGAATATAAAAATAATGTTAGGGAAAAAATTCTTGAGGCAAAGAAAAATCAGGCAGAACGCGAATTCGAAAACGCACTTATAGAAGAGGTCGTTGCTCAGGCAAAAGTTGATTTGCCACAGTCTATGATTGAGCACGAAAAACATCACTTAATTCATGATTTTGAAGACAGACTCAAATATCAAAATATTAAGTTAGATGATTATCTTTCTTATATAGGAAAGGCGAGAGAAGATTTTGAAAAAGAGCAATTTGAGGAGGCAAAGAGAACGTTAAAAACGAGATTGGTGCTTCAAAAAATTGTAAAAGATAAAAAGATTGAAATAACACATGAGGAAGTTCATTCAAAATTACATGAAATTGCTGATGCTAGAGGCACTACATGTGACGAGGTTGAAAAAAGCCTTAGCGAATATGAGCTCAACTATATTCAAAATGACATATTAATGAATAAATTAATTGGTTATTTAAAATCTAACAACGAATAAATTAGGAGGAGAAATGCTAATTCCAATGGTCATCGACCAAAAAGGTTCGAGTGAAAGGTCATATGATATTTATTCTAGATTGCTGGAAGACAGAATTATCTTTTTAAACGGTGAGATTGATGATAATGTTGCAAACCTTGTAATAGCACAGCTTATCTATCTTGAAGGGAAAAATCCAGACAAGGACATATTTTTATACATCAACAGTCCTGGTGGAAGTGTGAGCGCAGGATTTGCTATTTATGACACTATGCAGTACATTAAATGTGATGTTACGACAATCTGTGTTGGACTTGCGGCATCGATGGGGGCATTTTTGCTTTCAAGTGGCACAAAGGGTAAAAGATTTGCATTGCCAAACAGTGAGATTATGATTCATCAGCCTCTCGGTGGTGCGCAAGGTCAAGCGAGTGATATTGAAATACAAGCACGTCACATTGCAAGAATAAAAGAGAAAATAAATCAAATACTAAGCGAAAACACAGGCAAGAGCCTTAAAGTCATAGAAAAAGACACTGATAGAGATAATTATATGACTGCAGAAGAAGCAAAAAATTATGGCCTTGTCGATCAAATTTTTGTGACTCGCAAGAGCAACAAGAAGGGGGAATAATTGAAAAATTCTGAAACATGTTCATGCTCATTTTGTGGCAAACCGCAAAAAAATGCGAAAAAAATTATTGCAAGTCCAAATGGCGAAGCATACATTTGTGATGAGTGTATTGCTATATGTAAAGAAATAATAAAAGAAGACGAGCAACACGAAAGCCTTGAAAAAATAGAGTTGCCAATACCCGCAGAGATCAAAGCAAAGCTAGACGAATACATCATTGGACAGGATGAGGCAAAACGCGTGCTTGCTGTTTCTGTTTACAATCATTATAAACGTATTAATTACAATTTTTCTAAAAAAGAAAAAAATGACGATGTTGAACTTGAAAAAAGCAACATTTTGATGATAGGACCAACGGGCTCTGGCAAAACGTTGCTAGCAAAAACTCTCGCAAAAATTTTAAAAGTGCCATTCGCGGCGGCAGACGCAACAACTCTCACAGAAGCAGGGTATGTTGGTGATGACGTTGAAAATATACTTTTAAAGTTAATTCAAAATGCTGATTATGACATTAGAAAAGCACAAAGAGGAATAATATATATTGACGAGATAGACAAGATTGCAAAAAAGACACAAAATGTTTCTATTACAAGAGATGTTGCAGGTGAAGGTGTTCAGCAGGCACTTTTAAAAATCATTGAGAGCACGATTGCAAACGTTCCACCACAAGGTGGGCGTAAACATCCTCAACAGGAGACGATTCAAATTGACACCACAAACATATTGTTTATTTGCGGTGGCGCTTTTGTGGGGCTTGACTCAATCATTGAATCGCGTAAAAATTCATCTTCTGTTGGATTTAATGCCGATGTGAAGACAGTTCAAGAGAAAAAAGATTTTAATTTTGCTAAGGAAGTGCAACCAGACGACTTAATCAAATTTGGACTAATTCCAGAATTCGTAGGCAGAATGCCAGTCGTTGTTGGACTTGATGACCTAGATGAAAATGCACTTGCGCAAATACTTGTTGAACCAAAAAATTCAATAGTAAAGCAATATAAAAAGATGTTTAAAATCGATGGAATGGAAATTGATTTTACTCAGGAAGCTTTGAAAGCGGTTGCTAAAAAAGCGATAGAACTTAAAACAGGCGCAAGAGGATTAAGGACAATTTTAGAAGGCAAGATGATGAAACTTATGTATGACTTACCAGGTAAAACAAATATTGAAAAAGTCATTATTACGGAAAAGTTTATCACACAAGCCGATGGAGAACCAGACATAGTGCTCAAATCTAGAAATGAAAAACTTGATCAACAAGCAATTTAAAAACAGCTTTCGCTGTTTTTTTATTTTTTTTACTATTAATATTGACAACAGAATATAAATAATGTATAATTTTTACGATATTAAAAGGAAAATTTATGAAAAAAAGAGAAGAAAATTTGGGTTTACGTATTTTCCCAGAATCTTGCGGATTGAGGTTAGTTCAAAAAAACGGTAAATATTATTTTATTGATAAAGAAGGAAAAAGATCTGGTGCTGATGAGTTTGACCTTGCAACACCTTATACTTCAGATGGCTTTTCGCACGTTGCAGTAGATGCTGACGACGCTTTTTGTTGGAGAGATTTACTTGGGAATTATTCTCCAGAAAAAACATATTTAGGTAAGCGGGTATGTCTTTATATAAAGAGAGCAATAAATTTAGATGAATTACTTTGTGACAATAAGTTGCCTTATGATGAAAAATTGGTAGACTTTATAGTTAAAAATGAAGAACTTAAAATGCCAAAACCTTTTAGTAAGTCGAAATATGAAAGGGAAATTAAAAGACTTCATGAAAGCTTATATCCGTTAATTAAAGGATATATTTTAGCACATGACACATTTTCTGATGATGAACAATTTTCTGATGATGAACAATCTGCTTTATTAAAGAGATAAAATAAAATGAATTTATTAGGAGAGGGATATGCTGATAGACGGCGACAACGTTAAAAAAAGATTGAAAGAACCTGTTATTCTTGGTGATGATGGATTTTATTATTTTGTTGAAAAATCGACTGGGAAAATAAAAGATGTGTATAGTTTATTGACACCAATTTATAGTGGCTTTATGGTTGGTCAAAGGAGAGGTGAACAAAGTTTCAAACTTATAAACAAATATTATGAAGTTCAATCGGGTGATTATTATTATCTTACAACAATGAAAAACGGCCCTGCTGTTTCACAAAAGGCTGATGAAGAAGATATGAAATACATTTTCCCAAATGGAGAAAAAAGTAAAGGGTATACATATATAGAAGAGTTTGCTGACGGTAGGGGAT
>CASFYE010000034.1 GCA_949298925.1 uncultured Bacillota bacterium | reverse complement strand
ATTTTTTTATTATTTTATCAAATAATTAAATTTTTAAGTTTTTTAATAATCAAAGCGCTTTTTTATGTTAATCATTTCACTGTTTATAATTATTTTAAAAAACTGTGTTTATTGTGTTTTAACATTTGTTAATTCAAAAATTTTTTGTTAAAGAATATATCAATTTTAATATCAAATTATTTTTATTAGTTATGATAAAGAAATTCTTTCATTCTTTTATTCATTATCATTATGTTAATTTAGTTGACAAGGCTAATTTAATTTGTATACTTTAAGTATAGTTCAAAAAAAAGGAGTAAATTTATGAACGAAAACGAATATAACAAAATGCCATTGATAGGCGATAAAGCACCGGCTTTTAAAGCTGTGACAACACAAGGCGAAATTGATTTTCCAAAAGATTTTTCAGGCAAATGGGTGATATTGTTTTCTCACCCAGCAGATTTTACACCAGTTTGCACAACAGAATTTATGACGTTTGGCTCTATGATAAATGAATTTAAAGCGCTTAACACTGAACTAGTAGGTCTATCAGTAGATTCACTTTATTCTCATATAGCGTGGTTACGAAAAATACAAGAACTCGAATGGAATGGTAAGAAAAACATAAATGTGACCTTCCCATTAATCGAGGATATTAAAATGGAGGTTGCAAAAGCTTATGGTATGATTCAACCAGGGCAATCAACCACTCAAGCGGTCAGAGCAGTCTTTATTATTGATCCAAATGGAATTATTAGGACTATACTTTATTATCCGCTTTCGACGGGAAGAAACTTTGATGAGATTAAAAGAATAATTTTAGCCTTGCAAAAAGCTGACAAAGATGGCGTGGCTACACCAGCAGATTGGAGACCGGGAGATGACGTGATTGTGCCGACAGCAGGCAGTTGTGGAGTCGCGAAAGAAAGAATGGACAACCAAACGGCTGACCAATATTGCTTGGATTGGTTTATGTGCTTTAGACGAGAAAAAAGCAAAACAAAAAAGTAAAACTTTATGTAATTGATTGTTATGCGAAAAAGTTTTAACAAATTTTTAAAAACCCTTGCCAAATTAATGTAAATTTGTTAAAATACTTTCGCATTAACATGGCCCATTGGTCAAGTGGCTAAGACGCCACCCTCTCACGGTGGAATCAGGAGTTCGATCCTCCTATGGGCTACCAAAAGCAACAACATGTTGCTTTTTTTTAAAAGGAAATTTTATGTTTGTTAGCTTTTACAATTCTCCAATAGGGAGGATAAAGATTGTTAGCGATGGAAAATGTTTAACAAATCTTACCTTTGATGAAAATTTTACTGAAACAAATTCTTGTGAAGTTTTAGAAAAAACAAAAGTTTGGTTAGATGACTATTTTTCTCTGAGCGTGCCAAGAGAGAAAATCAAATTAAAATTGTCAGGAACACAGTTTCAAAAGTTTGTTTGGCGATCTGTAATGCGCATTAAATATTCTCAAAGCAAAAGTTATAAGCAAATAGCTGACGAATACTTTGCGAAAACAGGCAAAAACGTCAGTCCTAGAACAGTAGGGAAAGCAGTTGGAGCTAACAAAATTTTAATAATAATACCATGTCATCGTGTGCTTAGTTCAAACAAAAGTTTAACTGGTTATTCTGCTGGCTTGGATAAAAAAATAGGCCTCCTGAACTTAGAAGGCGTAAAATATAAGTATTGATCAGTTTTTTTCTGCAAAACCGAGAGAGATAAGTATTGCTCTGTTGATTTCTTTCATTTTGCTTTCTTCAAGGCAAGTAATTTTTTCTCGCAGTCTTCTTTTATCTAACGTGCGTATTTGTTCGAGCAGTGCAACAGAATCTTTTGGCAAGTGATATTTTTCGCTAGGCAAATCGATGTGGGTGGGAAGTTTGGCTTTGCCTAATTTGCTCGTTATTGCAGAAACAATAACAGTTGGTGAATAGCGATTGCCTATATTGTTTTGTATGATCAGCACAGGACGAACACCCCCTTGTTCGCTACCAACAACGGGACTCAAATCAGCCATATAAATCTCACCGCGTTTTACGTTTTGTTCCTCCATAGCCTCCGTTCCAAAAGTCATATAAGTCAGCCCTTTCTAATTCTTCAAGTTCTTTGCGGACTTTACTTGGCAGAATAAAATCTCTACCTGTTAGCAGTTTATGCCAATTTTGCTCAGAAGTTTCCTTGAACGCAAAATTCGAACAAACGTGGCAAGTTTTGTCAAGCTTTTGAGATGAAAGGACATTATTTTTCTTGTTTTTGTGTTTTTCAGACATAATTATCACCCTCTTTTTTATCTTTTAATCGTAATTAGAGTGAGAATTTTGACGTTTTATATTCAATTTCATTTTGCGAATTTTATTGAATTTTGTAAAATTTGTTAAGTATGAAATTTAATTCTACATTTCAACCATTTGAATTAAATTTTAGGCCTTTGGTTGTTGTGTTTTTAAGTTTTTTATTTGGTATAGTTTCGGCGAGATATCTTTATGGCGGAGATATGTTTTATGTTGTGCTTGTAGTCTTTTCATTGGGCTCAGTTTTAATCTACGGCATATTGAGAAAGAAATTTTTATTTTTAACGCTGGCGATAGTTTTTTTCTTTGCGGGTAATTTGGGATTTTTTATTAGCTATGATTTATATTCTTGTGCGGATTATTCCAGCGCATTTGTTGTTGGTCGTGTGAATGATAAGATTGAAGAAGAAGATGGCTATTATAGTTTGATTTTAGAAGATGTAACAGCTAGTGGGGAACAAATAGGGAATGTAAGTTTGTATGTTTGGTCGCCAAAGGAGGAGATTAAAACAGGAGATGTCCTTTCCTTTACAGCAGATTTAGATTCAATCAAAATTTTTACTCTGAATTCTTTCAACACTTGGGCATTTAGGAGAAACATAACGCACAGTTGTTTTGTAGAAGGTTCTCAAATTGACCTTGTGAGTGGTGGGGTAAGGTTTGACGAAAAGGCGAGAATGAAAATTAAAGATTTGATATATTCAAACATGAGTGAAAAAAGTGCGAGCGTTGCATATGCACTTGTCACAGGCGATCAAGCCATGGTTGAACTCGATGTAAATCAATCTTATAGGAATTCTGGACTTATTCACATACTTTCGGTGTCAGGCTTGCACATTACTTTTTTAGCGACGCTTGTTGCATGGATATTAAAACTTTTAAAAGTAAACAGATACATAAATTTTGGAATAACGTTTTGTATTTTTTTATTATATTCCTACATTTGCGATTTTTTGCCTTCTGTTGTCAGAGCAGTCATTATGGGGTTGATATTTATAGCATCAGGCTTGTTTGGAAAGGCATATGACGGACTTTCATCGCTTTCAATTGCTGGAATATTGAGTTTGTTTATTTCCCCACTTTATGCCTTTGATGTCGGTTTTTTGATGAGTTATGCCTGCGTTGGCGCAATTTATGTTTTGCAACCTGTTTTTTCAAAGTATTTAAGAAAAATCTTTCCAAATAAAGTTGCTGATTTGTTTGCGCTGTCCTTTGCGACGCAAATAGGCATATTGCCTTTTTTAGCATCTTTTTTTAGTACTCTAAATTTGTTGAGTTTTTTTAGCAATTTAATAGTTGTTCCTATTTTTGCTATTTTATTTCCTGCACTTATTATTTTGGTTTTGTTAGGTTTGTTGATTGGTCCGGCGGGAGTTATGTTAATAAGCATTGATTGGGGGCTACAAATTGTGCTGGTGATTGCAAGTTTTTTTGCCTCAACAGATCTGCAACTATCGCTCAATGCGCTTGATCCTATTGCAATAACGTTGTTATACATGGTTTGCATCGTTGCCAGTTACTTTTTTATGGCATCAATTAGAACTAAATACGCAGTGACGGTGTTGCTTTCAACTTTGTTTGCTTTGTTTACATTGTTGTCTCCGCTGTTTTACACTCGGGGCAGTCAAGTCAGTGTTATAGAAACATATGGGACTTATAATATGGTTGTAGAATCAAATTCTGGGCAAACATTGTGTTTGGGACAACCAAGTTTTAAAATAAACGATTATTTTAAGGTGAGTGGTGTGAATCATTTTGACTACGTGCTTGGAAGTGCTGTTCAAATTGAAGATGCAGTGATGCTAGCAACTGGGGAGGGGCAAGCAGGTGATTTTTACTATAAAACAGACGGTAGCAGTTTTATAGTGGAGTTTGATGGTATTAAAATTTTCTTTACAAACGACGAGTCAATAAGTTATAATGATAAAGAAAGGTTACGTGAAATTTTAGCACAACAAACATTTGATTTTGTTTTTATTAAGGATTACGAATATCCAATATCAAAATCATATATTGCGACCAGTGATGAAGAAGAAATGTATGCAGACATTTCAATGAAAAATTTAGGCAATTTTACTTATAATTTTGAAAAGAAATTGGCTTGGGGGATAGATTGAAAACTTTAAAGAAACGTTTAAACGAAGGAATTGCAAGCGTCTATTTAGTTCAAGGCGATGATTTTTATTTGTTTGACAAAGCTTTAAATATGATAAAAAATGCCTGTAAAATCACTTTGGATGATTTTAACATAACTAGTTTTGACAGCGAAAATTTTTCCATAGAAAAAATCTTTGAAGCTACCGAGATGTTGCCTATGGTCGATGATAAAAAATTAGTTGTTATTAGAGACGGGAAAATTAAGGAAAGCGATAAAAAAAGATTTGAACAAATATTACTCAAAATTCCAAAGACAACTTGTGTGGTCGTTTTAGATTACAACAAAAATTTTGATTTTTTGAAAAAAAGTTTTACTTTTGTTGACGCAAACAGGTTGGATCGTGAAACGGTAAAAAAATTGATAAAGGCATATTTGACGAGGGAGAATAAAGAGATGAGTGCAGACGCGCTCGACACATTAATTGATTCAACAAATTGTTATTTGACAAGAATAATGATGGAACTGACAAAACTTTGTTGTTATGATTTGGACAGCGCGCTTATAACCAAAAAAATGGTTGATGATATGGTCGTTAAAGACATTGAATATTCTGTTTTTGAACTAACAGAAGCATTATCAAAAAAAGACGGAGACAAGGCTTTAAAACTTTTAAGTTTTATGGAAAAGGACAATGGCGTTTTTTCTTTAATAGCTAACCATTTTAGGCGATTGTTTTATTCTTCTATATCTGATTTAAGCAATAGTGAGTTGGCTAAATTGTTGGGGGTGAAAGAATATGCCGTTTTAAAGGCAAGACAGCTTGCGAAGGGTTTTTCCAAAGCCCAACTCAAAAAAATAAATATGCTTTTTGAAGAATATGATTATATGGTGAAATCTGGCAAAATGTTGCTAGCAAATGCTTTGCACCTTTTGGTGTTTAATATTATTTATGTGTGAGGGGTGAAGATGTTTGGACGTAAACCTAAAATAGGGATTGTTTTTGGTGGCGGAGGTGCTAGAGGTTTTTCGCATATAGGCGTTGTGAAAGCGTTACAAGAGTTTGGCTTAAAATTTGACTATATTGCGGGGACAAGCGCTGGTTCTATTATAGGTGCGCTCGTTGCGGCTAACAAAGGTTGGAAAGAGATATATGACGAAGCAAAGAAGCTCAAAACAAAAGATATTAAAACAAGTAAAATACCTCTTGTTCCATCAAAGACAGATGGAATTCAACTATTAATGAAATCTATTTTAGGTGATATAAATATAGAAGAGTTGAAGATACCTTTTTCAGCCGTTGCTGTCAATATCAAGACGACCAAAGAGGTTTGTTTGTCGCATGGCAATTTAGCAAAAGCAGTGGCGGGTTCATGTTGTGTTCCTGGTGTGTTTGTGCCTGTTGAATTTGATGACATGCTACTTTGTGACGGAGGATTGCAGAACACAATTCCAGCGGACATTCCTAGATACTTTGGTTGTGATTATGTAGTAGCTGTAGACTGCCACAAAGAGCGAACTTATGGCACAGATTCACAAAAGCTTTTTGACGTGCTTAGTTGTGCAATAAGAATTTTGATGAAAAGTAATGCTGTAAAAGGTTATGTAAATGCAGATGTGGTCATAGCCCCAGAAACTAAGAGGTTTAAAGCGACAAAAGCCGAAGGCATAGATGAAATGCTAGAAGAAGGCTACCGTGCAACAATAGACGTAATCCCACAAATTATGAAATTGTTTAAAAAAGGGAAGCCTTTTAGACTAAAAAAATATTCTGATCCAAGTGAGATTGATTTTGTATGAGGAAATTAAACTTTAAATATTTTTCCAAAAAATCCCTTGTTGTAAGGCTTACACTCAGCGCTTTGCTAATAGCATTTTTAATCCTGATTTTTCTGTTTGAAAGCCAAATTTCTAGGTTTGTTTACAAATGGGACGAAAATCAAATTAATTCGACTAGTCAAGTAAGTTTTATTGATGTTGGGCAAGGTGATGCAACTTTGCTTGAATTTTGTGATGGGAAAAAGATGCTGGTCGATTGTGGTGCTAAAAGCTCTGCCGATGAACTTGTTGCTTATTTAAAGAATAGGCAAATAAAAACGATTGACTATTTTCTTGTTACTCATGCAGACGCCGATCATGTTGGCGGAGGTGTTGCAATATTTGAAAATTTTGATGTTTTAGAATTTTATCGACCTATGACATATTCATCGTCTGAAGAAAAAATTGAAGATTATCCAGTTCATGACACGATAGTCTATGACGATTTAATCAAAGCATCAATTGGTGAGCAGTGCAAGATGTTTTTTACATCAAATGCGATTTCGTGGGGGAGTGAAAACGGAGATTATTTTGTGCAAGTGCTTTATCCAGACAAAGCTTATGACGAAAATAATGACAGTTCCGCTGTAATAAAGGCAACAATCGAAGATGTTATATATTTGCTTATGGGTGACGCAGACATAGGCATAGAAAACAAATTGATTGAAGAGTATGGCGCGGAGCTTCACTGTGATGTTTTAAAAGTAGGGCATCATGGTTCAGACACATCTACTAGCGAAGAGTTTGTAAATGTTGTAATGCCGAGTTATTCGATCATCAGCGTTGGGGAAAACAGCTATGGTCATCCGACGCAGGAAGTTCTTGATATTTTAAATTCTTCTGGTAGTACCGTTTTGACCACAATGGAGCAAGGTGACATCATCGCTTTGATCGGCAACGGTCGTTTGCAAATAACTGGTGTTGATGGAAAACATATTGATCTTGCTATGATAACAGTTATAGTTTCTTTAATCATTTTGATGCTGTTTGGTGTTCCAGATTTCAAAAAAAATCAAGTCAAAACAAATAAGAAAAAGTAGATTAAATCAATTTGGTAATAATTTAAAGTATGGTAAAATGAAAGTATGAAGAAGTTGGGATCGAGTATATTGGTGCTTTGTCTAAATGAAAATGTGGGATCAGGTCTTTCGAAAGGATTGGCAGATTTTTTAGGACTTCATTTTGCAAATGCCAAACAAATCGTTGAATATGACCTTTTTGACAGCGATGAAATGATTAAAAAATGTGGCATGGCGTATTTTAAAAAACGCGAAAAATCGTCTTTAAAAGGTCTTTCAAATTTTGAGGATTCTGTGATATTTTTAAATTATGATTTGTTTGTAAACAATCAATCTTTGTTTAAAAAAATTAGTCCAAAGATTTATATAAAACTTCCGAAGCGAAAACTTGACAAACAGAAAGATGTAGTAAGCGTGCTGGCTTATGAGGAAAGGGACAAGTTATTGGAAGAAAAAGCAGATTTGTCCGTTGAAGTGTCAGGGGAAAATAAGAGCGCGCTAAACAAAATAATTAAGGAGTTAAAAACAAAATTATGAAAAAGATTGTGAAAAAATCTATAGATTATTTAAAGGTGCTAACAGCTGAAATGGTGTCCAATGCAAAATCGGGACATACTGGGACAGCGCTTGGCGCCTCTTCTATTTTGTTTGCTTTGTTTAAAGATCACTACAATTTTGATGTTTCGGACACGGATTTTTTAAATCGTGATCGATTTGTGCTATCAGCAGGTCACGCAAGCGCGCTTTATTATAGTTTGCTTTCCATGTTTGGTTTTGATGTTTCGTTAAAAGATTTGCAATCTTTTCGTAAATTTGGATCGCCAACTACTGGGCACCCAGAATTTGGCGCTATTGGTGCAGTGGAAACTAGCACAGGACCTTTGGGGCAAGGTGTGGCAAACGCAGTTGGAATGGCGATAGCCGAAAGCTTCTTGGAGGAGAGGTTTAATGCTATTGGTTTTCCGATTATAAACAATTACACTTATTGCTTCGCTGGTGATGGAGATTTAATGGAGGGGGTGGCATTAGAAGCTTGTTCGCTTGCAGGAAGCTACAACTTAAACAAATTTATCTTGCTATATGACAGCAATGACGTTACAATAGACGGCAGAAAAGAACTGTCATGTCGTGAAAATGTTTCTAAAAAATTTCGAGCTATGGGGTTTAAAGTAATAACTGTCAAAAAAGGCAATAATTACGATGCTTGTACGCGAGCAATAGCTAAAGCTAAAAAATCGGCTAAACCTACTATAATTATTTTTAAAACTACGATTGGAATAGGAACGGAACAACAGGGGACGAGCGCAATGCACTCTCATCCACTTTCGGCTGATGAGTTAAAGACTTTTAAATCGAAATTGGGGATAAAGGAAAGCTTTTTTGTGCCAAGCGATGTGCGAGATTTTTGTCTGCAGTCGACAATCGCTGGCAAGCTTGCACATGAAAAATGGAATCAAGATTTAGCAGTTTACGGAACGACTCACCCTGAATTGTATAAAAAATTATTAACTTTTTTTGACAGTAAAAAAATTGATTTCGAAAAGCTTGCAAGCAATGAAAAATTTAATGAATTAAGTATGCGAGACATAAGCAGTTTTATGCTGAACGAGTTGGCAGAAAAATTTCCACAAATAATAGGTGGCTCGGCTGACGTAGCATCGTCGACGAAAGCATTTTTAAAAGATGGCGGGGATTTTGTCGCGGGCAATAAAAGAGGAAGAAATCTTCACTTTGGAATTCGAGAGCATGCGATGGCGTCAATTAACAACGGTATTGCTCTTTATGAAGATTTTTTACCATTTGATTCAACGTTCTTGTCATTTTCAAACTACATGTTGCCAGCACTTAGGATGCGCGCCATGATGAAACTTCCTGTGCTAGACATTTTAACTCATGATTCAGTTTTAGTAGGCGAAGATGGGCCGACACATCAGCCGATTGAACAACTTGGCCAACTTAGAAGTATTGTTGGGCTTAATGTTTTTAGACCATGTGATGCAAATGAAAT
>CASFYE010000033.1 GCA_949298925.1 uncultured Bacillota bacterium | reverse complement strand
TCTACCAATTATTTAGTAGCATTATTTAATGGCAGTTTGGGCGGTTATAACATAGATAAGAACAGTGAAAGGACGAAACTTTCCACAATTCAGACGGAACTTCAAAGCGGATTTTACGTTCAGTTTGTTTATTCGGATTCTCAAACTTTGACATATTCAAATGGTGATGTTTACAACAGCATTTACGCGAGTGCAACACCAATAGAATACACATCTTTGTATTTCGCCTTATCTGATACTGATGATTTGAGCACAATTGATATTTATGTTAGTTATAAGTCAAACAACGATTCATATGTGGTGAAAGTATCACAAAAAGCCAACACATTTGGCCTTTATGAAAACAGATTGCAATTTAAAAGTTAAAACACTTTGACTAAAAGCCAATTAAACTAACAGTAAAAAAGGATTAATGATGATAATCCTTTTTTGTTTGTGTTTCAAATTAAGTTTTAACAAAAGTTGTTTTAGTTTTGAAGATTAAAAGCAATATTGTCTATTTTCCGTGGACAACTTTTTTTGTAAAAACCAATTAGATTGTAATGTTCTATTTGGATTTGCCAATCCAAACAATATTTTTACAAATGTTTAAACAAATGTTTAAATATTATCAATTTAAAAAAGCATGTAAATCGACGTTTAACATGCTTTTTTGTTTTGCTACAATTGATTAAGGATTATAAGCCGATGGGCGCTCTTTTTCAATCTTTGCCCTAACTGTTTCCGTTGTAGTAGTTGTAACTTTTTGTGGTGGAATAAATTCCACATCATTTTCTGGTAAAGTCATACCTTCGCCAAGTTCTGCTGTGCCTTCAACGATTATGCCGTCTTGTGGGAGATATAAATCATGTCTTATTTCTTTTTCCTCGATGAGTTCGTCATTCAAATAGTATTGAACATAGCCTCGCGATTCATATCCTTCTCTTGGATATCTAACTCGATAATATTCACCTTTGTAGATAACCTTGTCTGAGTATTCACCGTTTGTGTCAGCTATTATTTTGTCGCCAGAATGTGGTAAAACTTTTACAAATTCGGCGCGAGTTTTTATTGATTTGCCTTCTTCGAATTTTGGTCCATAGATTTCTACATAGACGTTTTTGTCATCATAGTAAGTTTTAAAATAGATGGGAGCTTCTAATGAGTTTTTAAATACCAAGTCGGAATATCCCTCCGAAACCATTGCGTCAAAAGATAGGGGAACGTAACTTGCGGGAATTGAATGATGGTTGGCTTCCAACACTTCAATGTCAGCCAGCACTAACGCATTGTAAAGAGTGGTTGATGCTTGGCATACGCCACCTCCTATGCCTTTTACATAAGCGCCGTTTAGAATGACATTTGCACCTTTATAACCATTTTCTTCGGTTCTAGCACCTGTAATATTATTAAAGCTAATCTCTTCTCCTGGTGCAAAAACTTGGCCATTAAAGGCACTTAAAGCGCGTGCAACGTTGTTTTTTCTTTCGGCAGATGATGAAGCATAACTTGTCGAAAAACTTGAGCGTAAAGCTATTGAAGAGAGTATAGCATTTTCATCTATTGTATAAGGCAAAACAATAATAGGTATTTCAATTTGAAGATTTTTTTCGTTTGCTAAACCTTCGTCAATTAAGTTTAACAGTTTCCCGCGATCAACCACAATAGATTTTTTACCTTCGGTTAAGGAAAACATAGGATCAGCATTTGGGTCGAAGACTATTTCAGGAGGTTCGCCTTGCACTTCGATTTCGTTGGCAATTTTTTCTATCTTCTCTTCCAAACCGCCTAGCACTGTTTTATAGGAAACGTTAACGGCTAAGCCCTCTTTTTTTATCCTGTTTTGATCTTTATATCTTTGTAAAAAGTTTCCAACGTGTCCCACTTTTATTGCTTCACTTAGCACGGGACCAACTTCATCTTTTATTTCAAAATCACTGCCAGCAAAACTCCAAGTTTTATCGTTGTAAGTTAGAGTGAGTTTTATGTCTGATCTTGCAGAAAGCAACGAGTAAGATATTACATTTTCTGCTTGTGATTGTGTCATTCCGGAAACATCTATGCCATTAACTGTTGTGCCTGATAAAAAGGTGTCATTTGCTGAGCCATTGTCCACAAAATAAAACTGACAAAAGAGAAGCAAGCCTACCGACAACATAGCAACGCCAATTCCCCAATAGAATCCTGACCATTTTTTCTTTTTTACTTTCGATTTATCTTCGCTCATGACTTTATTATGTATCACGAAAAGAAAATTATAATAATTAAATTCATTTTAAAAAAATCTGACGATTGTGTCAGATTTTATGATAGTGTTTTTTCCCAATATATTTAAGTAATTCTTCACTAGTGTTTGGGCACTTTCCTTCAAACACCTCGCTAAGCGCGTCCAAAAGGACTTTGTCATACATTTTGTTTGGAAGGGAAGGAAATGATTTTTTAAGATCTTTTTTTGAAATTTTTAAATCGTTTATGCTGATCACCAGTTTGTGAGATATGATATATTTGTAAAAGAAATTGTATTTTTGTGCAAGAAACGAGGACCTTTTTAATAAAAGTTTGTAAATTTCTGGAAAATTTTCAAAATATTTAAAAAAGTAAGCTTTATTTTGCAGATGATTTAAGGCATCATAATAACCTGATAAAACATTTATCATATGACCTAGTTGTTTTTTTGTCAATCCTGCATCATCAAGCAGTTGCGACAAAAAATATGAAACACTTGCTGGTTTTACAGTGTCAACAAAGTCGATTGCTAAGCCAAGCACTCTGTCTTCACATTTTGCGACCATTTTAAATTTAACTTTACTCACTGGCAAGCCAAGTTTACTCCAAACGCATAGTTTGTTGTAAAGTTTTAAAGCTTTTAATGTTGTTTTAATTGAATCTTGACGTAAAAGCTTTTTAATTTCTTCGACGACTTTGCTTTTAGACAAATCATCGATAAGGCTAGTGTTTGACATCGCTATGGTGTAAGTTGATTTTTCTATTTTTAATCCACATTCACTTGCTAAACGTATCATACGCAAAATTCGCAATCCATCATTGTTTAAAATTTCAGGGCTTGTAGCTCGTAAAACTTTTTTTTGTAAATCGTTTATTCCACCCAACGGGTCAATTAATTTTTGTGTTTTTAGATTGTAATAAATGCTGTTTGCAGTAAAATCTCTGCGTTTAACGTCCTCTTCAATGGAATTGACAAATTCTACTTCATCTGGGCAATGACCTTTTTTGTAAGTTTCTTTTCTAAAAGACGCATAATCATAGCTTTTG
>CASFYE010000032.1 GCA_949298925.1 uncultured Bacillota bacterium | reverse complement strand
TAAAAGTTTTGTTGAAAAATGCGATGCTGTTATTTATTCATCAGCAATAAGTAGTGACAATAGTGATCTTGCCTATGCGAAAAAACTGGGCAAGCCAATATTTTCTCGCGCCCAAGCGCTTGGAATTCTCACAGAAAATTATAAGACAATATCCATTGCAGGCTCTCACGGCAAAACAACATGCACAGGGATTGTATATCAAGTTTTAAGTCAATGCTATAGCCCTATGCTTCATATCGGCGGTGTACTTAAAAATATTGATAGCAATGTGAATATTGGCACAGATGACCTCTTTATTACTGAAGCGTGCGAATTTAAGGATAATTTTTTATCGCTAAAAAACGATATCAGCGTTGTTTTGAACATAAAACCAGAACATCTTGACTATTTTCATACTCTCGAAAATGAATTTTCTTCATATCAAAAGTTTGTTAATAATACTTTGGGAAATGGCATGGTTATTCTCAATAATGATGATCCTCTTTGTCAAAAACTTGTCACAAAGGCAAGACGACTGACATTTGCAATTTCAAATGATGCCGATTTAGTTGCAAAAAATATAAGTCAATATGAAAATGGTAAATATATGTTCGATGCCTTTCTAAATGGTGAAAATTTAGGCAAAGTTTATCTATCGTGCTTTGGCTTTCATAATATCTACAATGCACTTGTCGCCATTTTAATAGGCAAGTTAAAAGGTATGTCGTTTGCGGACATAAAAAAAGGAATTGAAAGTTTTAAAGGCATTGAAAGGCGTTTTGAAATTATAAAACAGACCAAATATTGCACAATAATTCACGATTATGCTCACCATCCTGATGAAATCGATGCCAACATTTCTCTTTGTAGAAACTTAGGCAAGAAAAGACTTGTGGTAATTTTTCAGCCACATACTTACACTCGCACTCATGATCTGTATGACGAGTTTTTGGCAGTTCTTTCAAAGGCAGACGAGGTTTGGCTGTTGCCAATCTATCCCGCTCGTGAGAAGGCTATTAAAGGAGTATCATCTTTTAAAATGAAACAAGATTTAGCAAAATTAAATAAAAATACCAAATATTTTAAAAATTTTATGCAATGTAAACAGGAAATTATCAAAAATTATCACACAAATAGCATCTTTTTTATTCTAGGCGCTGGAGATATCGTAGAACTCGCCTACACCTTTTATGATAAAAAATAACTAATCTTAATTTTCTATAATGCTTCCTTTGCATAGGCAATTAAATACAATTTACTAAACCATATCAACTCTCCTATTTATTTAGCAATGTTTGTTTAATTAAAAAATTAATACTATTTTCAATAAAGTACTTGACAATTACCCCCCCCCGAGTATAATAAAATTAGAAAATACAAGGAGGATATATAAAAATGAAAGATAACCAAGAAAAGATGACATTTGAAGAGGCTTTACAAAGAGTGCAAGAAGATGGACGTCAGCTTGCATCCTTAAATCCAGAATTCCAAAACAATTTTGACATTGTTATGGCTGCTGTTCAACAAAATGTATGGGCTCTCGAATTTGCTTCTGAAAGACTACAAGATGATCCAGAAATTGTTATGGCTGCTGTTAAAAAAAATGGAGTGGCTATTTTCTATGCTTCTAGAAGACTACAAGATAATCCAGAAATTGTTATGGCTGCTGTTAAAGAAGATGGAAGGGCTCTTGAATTTGCTTCTGAAAGACTAAAAGATGATCCAGAAATTGTTATGGCTGCTGTTAAAAAAAATGGAGTGGCTATTTTC
>CASFYE010000031.1 GCA_949298925.1 uncultured Bacillota bacterium | reverse complement strand
GATTGTTGCGAGCGCAAATTGATATGCTATTCTTAACTCGCGAGAGGTAGGTTTGGACCCTCTTTGTAAATAGCTGACAACGAAAGGACGTATTTCTGCTGGCTTAATCTTCTCGCTTATTTTTTTGCATAATTTGTTAACGTCGACTATATTTTCTCGCAAAATTATAGATGTAGACTTTTCTTTTGAAAAATTCTTTTTAATAGTATCAGCAATTTTTTCTTCATCAAGTTCACTTTCTTCTGTTATAACCAGATCAGGTTTAACTAATTTTGCGGAAGCTTTTGCTATATTGCCACTATGTCTGCCCATTGTCACAAAAACACAACTGCGCGCAAAGGCTTCCATGCTTGGCATAATGTTGTTATAAGCATAACGAACACTTTCAACAGCCGTGTCAAACCCTATCGAATAATCATTATCCTCAACGTCATTATCTATTGTGCAAGGAACAAAAACAGCCTTAACACCCGCCTTCTCCATGTCAACAACAGCCTTTTGAGAGCCGTTGCCACCTAGCACAACTACGGCATCATATGGTTTTGCGTTTTCAACTGCCTTTTTGAAAATGTCTTTCTCTTTAAACTCTGGAAATCTTGCAGATGTTATGCAACAACCCGCGCTGTTTGCATATTTTAAAGTGTCAAAATACTTTATAGGATAAATCTCATTTTCATAAAGCCCTTTAAATCCCCTTTTGCATGCATACAGCTCCTTGCCAAAATGTTGCGCAAGTTTCGAAATAAATTTGTTCATGCCAGGTGCATCACCACCACTTGCTAAAATTAAAACTTTCATACTCTTCTCCTTTTCTAACTATATATTTTTCGGTGCCCAGACTTTGACGTTGTCAACTCCAAGCAAACCATATAGTTCATTTAATAAATAATTTCCAGTTTGCACTTTTTGAGAAAAACCAAATGGTCTATTGTTTGAGGTGCATTTTATAATTACTTCCGTGTCACCCGGATATGACTTTAAAGCAGAAGTGACTTTCGCAAAAAGATCTATGTCCTTAGTGTCAAATTTTAAATATAACTTTTGATTTTGATCTTGCTTAACCTCTTCGTTTTTTCTTTTCCATGGCACAATCTCTTCTGCTGTCACACTAGGACTACCGTTTCGCATCGATATCCGCCCCTTTACCGTTATAAGTGATTCTTCATCGATAAAATGTTTAAATTTTGGATAGACGTTTGCAAACAACGAAACTTCAATTATACCATTTAAATCTTCAAGTTTAATGAAAGCCATCTCTTTCCCATCTTTCATGATCTTTCTTTTTTCCGTCACAATTCCACCACAAGAAACCTTCATGCCTTCATAAACTTGTTCATATACTGCGTCCTCAGCATCCATGCCCTCACTTTCCTCATCTGCCAATTCGTCATCTTTTGGAGCGAGCATTTCCGAAGTTAGATTAAATTTTTCGTAATAATCCATATAGTCGTCAAGTGGATGCCCCGAAATGTAAATCCCCACAATATCTTTTTCAAATTTCAAAAGTGTCTCTTTGTTGTATTCCTTTATGTCAGGCCAATCAAGACTATTGAACTCATCTTTCATCTCAACAAAGGAATCGAACATTGAAAACTGCCCTGTCTTTTTGTTCTTGCTGTCCCTGATTGCCCTGTCAACAGCAACACCATAAACTGCCATAAGTTGTGACCTATATTTTCCAAAACAATCAAAAGCGCCACTGACAATCAAACTTTCAAGCACACGTTTGTTTAAAACAGGTATAGTTGCACGAGAGATAAAATCTTCAAAACTTTTAAACTCGCCACCGTTTTCTCTTTCTTTAATAATCTCATCGATGACAGTTGACCCAACGCCCTTCAATGCTGCCAAGCCAAATCTAATGTTGCCATTTTCTGTTTTAAAGTAAGTCCCAGATTTGTTTATGTCTGGCGCGAGGACCTCAATGCCCTCTTTCTTTGCAAAAGTGGTGTATTTTTTTACTTCATCAAGATTGGTTATTCTGTTATTAAGAACAGCTGTTAAAAGTTCCACCTCATAATAGGTTTTTAAATATGCAGTTTGATATCCAAGATAGGCATATGCTGCCGCGTGTGATTTGTTAAAAGCGTATTTAGCAAATTCCGCCATCTTATCAAAAACCTTTTCTGCGACCTCTCTTTTATGCCCTAATTTGACTGCTCCTGGAATGTGTACTCCCGATTTTTCGTCATCGTAGCCATCGACAAACTTAACTCTTTCAGCAGCAATTTTTTCGACCTGTTTTTTCCCCATGATTCTACGTATATTATCTGCTTGTCCAAGCGTAAAGCCTGCCATCACTTGTGTTATTTTCATAACCTGTTCTTGATAAACTATGCACCCATAAGTTACGTCCAATATACTTTCAAGACATGGATCATCATATTTAACTGCACTAGGATCTTTTTTACAACGCACGAACTCAGGTATTGAATCCATAGGCCCTGGCCGGTACAATGAAATTCCGGCTATAATATCATCCATGCAAGTTGGTCCCAAGTCTTTCATAAACCGCTTCATACCAGCGCTTTCAAGTTGAAATACTGCGTCAGTTTTACCAGCAGAAATAAGTTCAAAGACTTTTGGATCATCATATTCCATATTGTAAAAATCAATTTCAAGACCATGGTTTTCTTTAACATAATCAAGTGCTTTTTTTATATCGGTTAAAGTAACAAGCCCAAGGAAGTCCATTTTTAATAATCCTAGATGCTCTATTTCGATCATGTCAAATTCAGTAACGATTTCGTCGCCATTTCGTGCAAGAGGAACAAACGAATCGACTGCTTCTGGCGCGATAAGCACACCTGCTGCATGCATACCGCAATTTCTTGGCACTCCTTCAACTTTTATGGCCATATCAACCATCTTTTTAATTTGAGGATCGTCTTCATATGCCTGTTTTAATTCAGGCATAACAAATTTTTCAAATTTAGGATCTTCTTCTCTGCCAAAATAATATTTTAAAACCGGCTCATTCTTTTTTAACCCATCTGGCGGGAAGTTTGGAATCTCTTTTGCAAGTCTATTCACATCAGCGAGAGGAACTCTCAAAACACGACCAATATCTCTTAACGCATTTTTAGCTTTCATTGAACCGAAGGTAACAATGCCCGCAACATGATCAGCACCATATTTTCTTTTAACATATTCGATTACTTCGCTTCGCCTGTCTTTACAAAAATCTACGTCAAAGTCTGGCATTGAAACACGTTCCGGATTAATAAATCTTTCAAAAAACAAATTATATTTAATAGGATCAACTTTTGTAATGCCGATGCTGTATGCCACCAAGCTCCCCGCACCCGAACCACGTCCCGGCCCTACGGGAATACCATTTTGTCGAGCATAATTGATGTAGTCCCAAACAATTAAGAAATATTCAACGAATCCTTGCTTTTTAATTAAGCCAAGCTCTTCTTCCATTCTGTCAATAAGATTTTGTGTAATGGTTGGATAAAGCTTTTTTAATCCTTCATAAGCCATGCGCCTTAAATATTCATAAGAAGTCTCACCAGTTTCAGGAATATAATTAGGTATGTAATTCTGCCCAGATGGCAATCCATACTTTCTGTCTATTTTTGAATTTTCAAACATTGATTTCGTTTGAATAACGACATCGCACTTGTCAGCAATTTCCAATGTGTTTTGCAAAGCTTCCTCATAGCCTGGCAAAGCTTCTAACATCTCTTCATATGTTTTATAATAAAACTCGTCAGTGGCAAATCTTAGCCTATCGGTTTCGTCTACAAATTTATGCATAGCGACACACATCAAAGTGTCCTGCAATTCACTGTCCTCGCGGTTCAAATAATGCACGTCATTTGTCGCCACCAATTTTATGCCCAGTTCTTTTGCAAGCTTCGTTTGACCAAGAATAACTTCTTTATCCTCTGGCAAATTGTGATTTTGAATTTCTATATAAAAATCCTCGCCAAAGAGATTTTTAAACCAAACCGCAAGATTTCGTGCCTCGTCAAACCTTCTTTGTAAAATAAATTTTTGTAAATGCCCAGCTAAGCAAGCAGAAAGGCAGATAATTCCATCATGATATTTTTCTAAGAGTTTATAGTCAATTCGTGGCTTATAGTACATGCCTTCAACATGTGCAATTGAAATCAATTTTAAAAGATTATGATAACCCGTGTTGTTTTTAGCAATCAAAATCAAATGCCCCGTATCCTCTCTCCCTGTCTTGTTAAGATGATCATGACATATGTAAAATTCGCAACCTATTATAGGTTTTATGCCTGCCTCAATACAAGCTTCATACATTTTTATAGTTCCAAACATATTGCCATGGTCAGTCATAGCAACTGCACGCCAGCCACGTTCTTTTGTCATTTTTACAAGTTTTTTAATTCTCGCTAACCCGTCAAGCAAGCTATACTCTGTATGAACATGCAAATGGACAAATTCTTTCATTATATCTCCTAACTCAGTTCTTTAGCAATTTTTAAAAGTTTGTTGAGCCTGTGATTTAGGCCACTTTTTGAGAGTTTTATTGATGAGAGTTGCAACAGCTCATCTAAACTCTCCTCGGGATTGGCTAATCTCAACATCGCCACCTCTTGCAATTCCTCGCTTAAACTATCAAGTCCAATTGTAGAAATGATTGTGTTGATTGCAGATATTTGTTTTAAACTTGCATCAACGGTCTTTGAGATGTTTGCATTGATGCAATTAACCTGTCTGTTGACTAAATTACGCTTTTCACGCGTGCTTATTTCAACTGAAAGCGCGAGTACACTCTGATTTGCGCCCATCAAAGCCAACAAATCTTTAACAGCCTCCGCCTCTTTAAAGTATAACACATACGTGCTTTTTCTAGTAATAAGTTTGGACATTATTCCAAATTCGAACAACAAACTTGACAAATCACTTAAAAAATCGTGATTTTTTGAAGAAAATTCTAAGTGATAACCTGTCGAGCTTGCCTTTTGCAATTCTGATTCGCCAAGCTTAATTGCCGACGTTCCGCAACCAATATATGCTCCCCTAATAAAAGCCTTCTTTGTTTCCTCACTACAAACGATGTTGTTGTCTATGCCAAAATTTAATGACATTTGGCCATTATCTACGTTCGTTATCCCACAATCTTGTAAAAGTTGTTGAATGCTTTTTTTAGGAAAAGTAATGCGATAATAAGTAGTCTTATTGATCACATAGTCATCTTCAACTTCCAATTCCAAAAAATCACCATACAGCATATGACAAAGCTTGTTTAACAAAGGATAAAGCTCATTTAAGTCCGTCAAAACAGATATTTGCATGCCATCACTACTTCTGCTCAATTCCCCGCATCCATGAAAAAGCCCTGATAAAAACGCAAATGCCGTGTCAGCATTTTCCGTCGAATTTTTTATTAATTCAAGCTTTGTCTCACGTGAAAAACTCAATTTTGACCTCTTTTCTTTTGAAATGTAGGAAGTTTGTCCAAATTTACAATTAAATTTGTCGGTAAGTTTAATCTATAAATCAAGTTTATTGCTCTATTGCATTCCCCCACCCTCGCTGGCGAATGGGCGTCAGAGTCCACAATAAATTTAACACCTTCGCCAGCCATAGTTAATATCTCATCATCAGTAAAATTGATGTGCTTCCCATTAAGTTCAATCATCACTCCCTTTTGCTTCGCGAGCTTTGCTACCGCCAGCGTGTCAGTAGGGCAACCATAATTCAAATGTGTAATAATGTCTATTGGATACTTGTCCAATGCTTTTAAAAAGGCAGAAGTGTTGCGTGCAATTCTGCTTTCACTAGCACGATATGGCGAAAAAAGCATATTGACGGCTTGAAGTTGTAAAAAATCTTTCATGGTAGGCGTTTT
>CASFYE010000030.1 GCA_949298925.1 uncultured Bacillota bacterium | reverse complement strand
GTTTGGAGTATTTGAATAGTAAGCGTCGTATGGTGACTGTGATTGTTCTGTGACCATGTTTGCTAATTTTCCGCCGACAACGGCTGTGGTCGCTATGGAGCCAATCGCAATTGTGGCCAAATGTTTATAGTAAAAACGGGTTATTTTATGTTTTAATTTTTTAGCGTTTGATTTTATTTTTTCTATGCCTGTGGCAAAGAATGCAACAAACGTGTTTGTGTTTTTTTTAGGGGTTGGTGTTGGGGGTGTGATATTGTTGTTAATGGAGTTTATTTTTTGTATGTTTTTGGGGCTTAAGTTGAACTCTTTCTCAAATATACCGTCCCTTTCATGCATTTCTAGCATTGTTTTATATTTTAATTGTGCATGACTTTTGAGGCGTTGCTCCATGTTTTTTCGTAAACGGCTTTGGGGCGATAAGTTTTGTAAGGTCTTTAGGGCAATAATAAATTCTTGAGATGTCAGGTTTCTCATTTCTTTTTTGTTATTTAATATACTGTTAAGGCTTCCAATATTTTGCAAGCGTTTAATTTTTTCTTTTGAATATGCAATTTTTTTGTTTATTGCATATTGCAATTTTTCGGCTTCAAGGCGTTGTTTAGGGTTGGAAGAATAATGGTAGGCTCTAATTAAATCTTTAATTAAATCTTCCTCATTGAGGTTAATGTCTCTTTCGCCAGAAGCATATTGCTTTAGTAATTCTGATGTTTGTTGATTGATTGCGTTGTAGCTTTGGCTACTTTGGGATTTGTATTTGTAAGGTACATTTAATTGTGATCCAATGTACATTTTCAGCATTTTTTCATTAGGGGTTTGCACTTTCCACTTCTCCTTAATTCGAAATTTTGGAAAAAAATATCATTTTCTGTTAAATTTGTCAATGTATTTTTTGTGTTTTTTTTAAATAAAAATGAACTTTTGTTTTGTTAGTATCGTTTTAAGGGATGTGAAAGGAGAAAAACATGGATGATATTTCGTTACTGATAAAAGAGGCAAAGCCTTTATACTTTGCTCGTAAGCGTCGAAATAATCGGATTAAGGTAACGTTGGCCATGCTGGTTTGTACGGCAATGATTGGTTTGTTTGTTCCAAAACAGCAAGTTCCTTTTGAATACCAAGATTATTGGTATTCCATCATCAGTACAACGGAAAATGGTTCCGTTATTGCCGATTTGGGGTTGCCTACAGATGAGTTCGGTTTATTGGATGTGGCTTAAATGAAACAGATTATTCGTGAAAATAAAGGTTATATACGAGCCATTATCAAAAAAATTACCGGCTCTTATAATGAAGATTTAGAACAAGATGTTTATATTAAAACATGGCGGAATTTGGATAAGTATCATCCCGAAGGCGGAAAATTCAAACAATGGATTTGTGCTTTAACCGTTAATGTCTGTAAAGACTATTTTAAATCACGCCAATATAAACAACAAACTTCTCAGATTTCTGACGACGATGTTGTTGAGGCTGAGATTTCTGCACCAAAACAAGAAGAAGTTCTTTCTTCTAAGGAAAGGCAGAAGATTATTTTGAAGGCCGTGGATAGTCTTCCTCGGAAATTGCGGCAAGTTGTTATTTTGTTTGAGTTTGAGGAACTCAGCTATGAACAAATTGCTCAAAAACTCGGGTTGCCGGTCGGGACTGTTCGTTCCAGACTTTTTAATGCTCGAAAAGAACTCTCAGAAAAACTTAAATTCTTAAAAGGAGATACATTATGAAAAAAACTTTTTTAGCTTTGCTTTGTGCAACGTCTATGTTGAGTGGTGTTGCTGTTAGTTATGCTGCAGAAGAGGGGGATATGTTGCCACCGCCACCACCGCCGGCTGAAGATGTTTTGCCTCCGCATGATGCTCCGTTGCCACCGAAAGATGCTCCTCGTCCTCATAAATTTGATAAAAAAGATATGAAGAAATTTGAAAAGAAAATGGCAAAAAAACTTAATTTGACGGAGGAACAAGAAGCTCAGGCCGAAAAAATTAATGAAGAAGGTCGTGAAAAAATGAAGCCTTTGATGGAGCAGATGAAAGAAATTCGTCGACAGATGGATAAAATTCGTCAGGAAAATATGGAGCAGTTTGAAGCTATCTTGACACCCGAACAAAAGGCTGAATTTGACAATATGAAAAAGCCTCACCATGATAAGGATTGGAAAGACCGTCAGGATAAAAAGAAAAAACATCATAAAAAGGATAAAAAAGACTAATTGTTTTAATGTTCTTTGGAGCGCCGATTTAAATCGGCGCTCCAAAGAAC
>CASFYE010000029.1 GCA_949298925.1 uncultured Bacillota bacterium | reverse complement strand
TTTTTTTATTTTTTTTTAAAATCTCTCCACAACCCCGCCACGTGTTCGTAAAATACAAGCAAATTTGTTAAATTTGCAGTATCTTTATTTTAAAATTGTCATGTGTTTTTTTAAAAATATTTAAATAAAATTGGAGGTCGAAAATCAGATAATAAGATAAAATTTATAAAAACATATTATCGATAAAACCATTGTTTCTGTTAAAACATGCCATCGCCATCTATGTTATACAAGCACATTACTAGAGCTAACACTAAAATTTTAAATTATTTTAACCTGGAAAAATAAAATTTTTGTATATTTCAATTATCATACTTCATATTATCAGCTATTGTTCACTCTATTAACGTTTGATTTTGTTATTATATTGTAATGTTAAATTTTTATAAATTTACAATTACATTCTAAAAGTTAAAAACCATAAGTTAACTTAGAAAAGATAAAATTTCTTTTATCATATATAAAGTCAAAATTTCTTTTATTATATGTTATACTATTTAATAAAGAAATGTATTGATAGAAAAACAAAGTTTATTTTAAATTTTCCCATAATCAAATTTACATCATTGCCAAATAAATAAACAGGAAGCAGTCATGCTTCCTGTTTATTTCATTATGGAGACGGTGGCCCTCCTCTTCTCGAAGATCCTAAAACTCTAATAAGATTAGCAATTTGAGCATTAGTGTTGTTCATAGCAGTTTTGAGTTCATCCATGCCGGCTTTTTGTTTTGCCATTTCCTTCTTCATATCTCCCGAATCTTTACTTTCTTCTTGTTTCTTTGTCATAAATGGTTTAGCATTAGCCAAATTTACATTAAATAGATCTGCAGCTCTTTGCAAAGAAAGTTTTGCATCATCAACAACACCCGCATCTCCAAGCTGTTTCCAAACTGACGATGCCCCTGTCAACTTGCCAGTTGTTTGTACGGCCACTTGACTAAAGTCAATGAACGCATCACCCAACGCACGTAATGCACCACCTGAACCATGATCCTCTATATTGCCATCTTCATCCAACTTCCCACGTTTTATATCTTTGACGTTTCCACCAAGTATATAGTTGGCAATTTTATGCCTCTTATATCTTCTGTCGAGCACGCCCTGATTTGTGTTTTTAATTAAAGCATTAAACTTATTGTGAGCTCCTTCTGCCCTAGCTTTTTCCGTATCCGTTCTTGGAGTTCCATAATTCAGTTCTTCTCTTAACGATTTGCCTGTTCTCGGGTCTCTAACTTTTAATATGGCCTTAACTTCCTTCTTCGCATATCTTGAAAGTTTACTATAAGAGTCATAAGCTTTTTCATGCTCTTCTGTGATTGGAGTGGTATTAGACAAACCAAATGTTCTTCTTACCTTTCGCTCTTTTCGATCTGACGCCCTCTCCTCAGCAGTCTTTCCCGTTATTTTGTTCATCATTGCAGTGCCTATTTTCTTAGAAGCTCCACCAACAGCGCCAGCAACGGTTTTTATTGATTTAGGAGCTATAGCCATCGTGGCTTTCCCCACCGTAGCCGTTCCCACCAATCCTTTAACCGTTGCATTTTTAACGTCGTCTTTTACCGCTTGGCCAGTCTCGTTGGCATCACTTGAACCAATAAACTTAGATGTCAATGAAATAAATTTTTTAACAAGTGCAAGACCTGCTAGACAAATTATCATATTTACTATTCCATCTAAAAAACTTTGGTTGAAAAATGAAATAGTTTGAAAGAACGGCAATATTGAAAAGAATATGTTCATTCCAACAACTGCCCCGAACGCCATTAAAATGTCGCTTACATATTGTTTACGCCAACTCCCAAAAGCCGAGCCCCCATCCAACGGCATTACGCCAACAAGTGCAGGAAAGACAAGAAACAGAGCAACTACCTGCAACAGCCTGGTCATTAAACCAAAGACAATGTTAAACAGAATAACAACTGCTATTGCAATTCCTGCAAATCCCAGCAAATAGTTAAAAGACCAAAGATTATAGTAATAAAATACTGCGCCGACATTAAACTTCGAGAAACTTTTAAAATTTATAAGCTGAGCGCCTACAGTCGCGCTATATCCATACGAAAGAGAAGGAACGAGATAGCCCGATTCTTTGCCGAGTGCATCTAATTTAGGTAAAGCCTCTTTGAGTTCCAAATTGTTCATAAAAGCAAAATCTATTTTTTGAGCCAATCCCTCCACATCGCTCGAATTTGTCACATAAAACACCCCTGCAGTATCCCAATAATCCTTGTTAGGAGAAGTTTGAACAGAAAACTCTCCCGTTCTTACACGATTACACGAGTTTGCCGCAATTTTAAATAACATTCCTGAAAAAGTCGAAGTGGTGGTGTGAGAACCAAAGGAAAAATAATCATACCTAGAATAAACAGCATTGCCATTAGAATCTGTTTCTGATTTAAAAACTTGATTTGCTATAGACACGCTTGTCACGTTTCCCTCGTTATCCGTTGTAGTCGTCGAGAACATGGACTCTGTTGCAGCACCAGAACTACTAGTTGTAATTTCGTCAAGAGTCTTTAAAAGAATTTGGGCCAGCATAATGCCTAGCAAAGAAACAACGGGAACTATGATAACAAGCGTTAACGACTTTAAAGATCCATAAACTATTTTTAATGGGTGAGACTTTGTAGCATCATAGTTATAATGTGCCTTTATAATAGAAACAATTGTAGAAAGGACTAGTAATATAACACCAAAAATTATGAAAGAGTAAAAAACCGTTGAAATAAGTGAATATGAGGAATCTTTGTTTATACCAACAACACCTTGTATAAACTCGTAAAGTATGTCGCCATCTTGACTCACTCCATTTACATAATAAACGTCTAATCCAGCGAGTTTCCTTAACAAATATTGAAGTAGGTCGAGCAAACTTGCGACAGATGCATAGAGAAAATACATCATTTGCGGTAAAAATGCCATAAAGCCCAAAATAAAGCTCATAAGACTGTCTAGAAAGCTCAATAGCAAAGATTTCATTTTTCCTCCTTCTTTTTTTAGATTATAACAAATTTCGATTTTTAACGCAACAAATTAAATATTATAATCATCTGGATGTTTAGAAATTTGATCAACAACTTCAGCTATTTTATTTAAAGCAAATTTTGAGCTAGAATAATCGATATCATAAGCCAGCTGTCTTTGCAAATCTTCTTTCTCAATTTCTTTCTTCTTCGCATCCGACGCTGTTTGAAAAATCGGCGCCTTTAAATTTTTTATTTGAGAAGCCAAAGAGTTTATTTGTGTTTTTAAGTAATCAACACCATCATTACTTTTGTATAATTTTTCAAAAGCATCTTTTAAACCAAGCACGGTTCCAATTCCTTTAAAAGCTGCCCCAGAAACATCAATTAATTGATTTTTTAATAGTGTTCGCATTTTAGGTTTTTTAACTCTTGGTGCTCCCATTTTCTTTTCATCTTCGGTTTGCTTCAAGACCTTTTCAACCTCACCGGTATCGGGGTTTGTCCAATCTTCATATTCATCATCTCCATGAGGATCGATAGGCAATCCAACAACACTAGCAACAATCCTTCCTGTAGATTTGACAATTGGATTATTAGCAACACGTTTTGCAACATTTTTTGCTTTTTTACCAAAATCTTTAATCCCTTGGCTAGCACTAGTCAATGTCAATCCAATTTTTGAAGAAATTTGAGAAATTTTCTTTCCAGTTTTCGATTTAACAACTTTTTGGACAAGTTTGCTTTCCCCGATTTTTTGTGACATTTTTGAGATGTAAGGCGAGGATTTGGTTTTTATTAAGTTGGCTATATTTCTAGAAAATATTGCCGCCCCACCTAAAGTGGCTGTCATTCCAACAGCCTTCATAGTAGGTGCGCCCGCATCTTTTTTACTTGCCTGTCCAATTTCGTCCAGATTTTTTGCGCCAAGAAAATTTGAGAAAATTGCGACAAATCTTCTCGCCATTGTAAGTCCAGCAATCATTAGTATCATTTTAACAATTCCGTCTAAAAATTTGATATTGAAAAAACTTATTGAAAAAAATGCAGGCAAGAGAATGAATAATATGTTCACCGCAAACACACTTGTATAACCTGAAATTAGGTAAGAAATAAATTGTTTTTGCCATTCCTTATAAGCATTGCCGTCATCAAATGGTGTAATACCAACAATTGGCGAATAAACCATGAATAAAATTACAGAAAACAATATTCGCGAAAATAACCCAAATAATAAACTTGTAAACAATGAAATGCATGCGGCCACTCCAATAAATGCTAATAAGAAGTTAAATGCCCAAAGGTTATAATACGACCAAACTAAACCGACGTTATACTTCGAAAAATTTTGAACGTTGATTAATCCAACCGCGAACGCTGCACTTGGCCCGTAATAAAGTGAAGATCCTATTGCGGCAGCCGCTTCATCCCCAGAAATTGAAAGTGTTTTTGAATTTTTTAAAGTCAAATTGTTTTTAAAAGCAAAATCTATTTGCTCTGCCACTATTTCTCGTGCCTGAGAAGCATCTGCAACGTTTGAATAAAACACTCCCATGTTGTCCCAACCTTCACCATTGGCAGTATAAGAGCCATATCTAACTCGATTAGCTTGGTCAGTGCATATTTCAAAAAGATAACCTGAAAACGTAAAATTGGAACACCACTCTTGTTCATTAAAGAAATCATATGATGAGTAAATTTTTGAACCATTTTCTCCGTTGCTATATGAAAAACTGTTTATAGCGTCAGTTTCGAAAACCTCTGCCAGTTGAGTTTCTGATTTACTAGAAGTAATGGAGTCTAAGGCTTTAAACATCGCTTGAGAGAGATATAACCCAAACAAAGTGCAAAGTGGCACTAATGCCATCGTAAATAGTGCCTTTATTGCCTTTCGAATAATATATGATGGCGAAGATTTTTGACTATCATAATTATACTGCGCCTTTATTAGCGTTAAAATCGTCATTATGATTAAAACTATTACGCCAAAAATAACAAGCGACCAAAACACCGTATTAAGAGCAGAATATTGCTTGTTGATACCTAAAACTCCTTCTATAAAATCTATTAAGATATCACCTGACTTCTCATTGTCGTTAAAATAATATGTTTCTAGACCTGCAAGTTTTCTAAATATAAATTGACACAAATCTATAATACTTGCGAGCGACGCATAAAGAAAATACATGACTTGCGGTATAATCGCAAAAAAGCCTGCGACTATGTCGCCTATCTTTGTCCATAAACTTGCCAAAAGATATGATTGAGCCATGCTTTCTCCTTATTTTATTTTTTTAATCTTTTTAAAGCTTTTTCAAGATTTTGAACTTGCGAGAGCATCATTCGGCTTGCGCCTTCATCTGAAACAGTCATTCTTTCTGTCGCTTGTGCTTTTTTCACCTTTTTCTCTTCTGATGAAGTCATAAACTTTTTATTTTTTGTAATCGTAGTGTTTCCTAAAGCTTGTGCAAAGGTTCTAACCGCCATCTTCCCATCGTCCATGACTTCAGTTTCTTTTTTTAATGCTTCAAGGAAATTGTCGAAACCAAGTGCTTCGCCTGCAACTTTAAATACGTGCCCTCCTAAGTCAACTGCACTTTTAACAATAGGATGCTTTTTGACTTCGTATTTACCCATTTCGTCATACAAACCAGAGATTTTGTTGATCTTATCTTGGTATTGTTTTTGCAAATCTGCAATTTCATCTGCGCTTGCGTCTGCCTTGCTCGCTTCAGCATAATGTTTATCCCTGGCATTAATACTGTCTGAATAAAACTTCGAAAAAGCATTCACACTGTCGCTATATTTTCTAACCCACTCTTCTTCTTCCCTAATCTTTTTTTCTGCATCTTTAACATATTTGCCAGAATAAACGTCATCAAATGCCTTATGGTTCGCCTCATCTTCAGTCATACCCGTTGCTTTATATCTGTCGGCAATCTCATCGATAACATCTCTTAATTCTTCAGCAGAAGGTGGATGCAAAACAGTATCCAACATTTTACGCTCTTTATCTAAATTTTGCTGATGTTTGTCTCTTAAATCTTTAGCAACGTTTAAAGGTCTTAAGTACATATTTGCATTTGCATCTTCTTTTTCGGCCAATTTTCGCTCACTTTCAGCTCGCTTTCTATAACTCTCTTCGCTTTCGCCCTTACTTTCTATTTCTCCTTTTATCCTTTTAGCCTCTTCTTGTAAAGCTTGAACATTTTTATCATTCTCTTCTTTCAGTGCATCATAAGTTTGCTGAGACACTTTGGCATTTCCTTCGTTTGCCATTTTTGTTTTTGCTATGTTAACAAGCTTCTTTCTTACAGCATCTGCGATTTTTCTACCTGCCATAACAGCTGCATTAGCAGCAGGAACAAATTTTGCTGCAAAAGACGCAACCTTGACTGTTTTAGCTGTTGCACTTCTTAACGGCTTCGACAATTCTTTTTTTATCGAATCGCCTGAAGACGTGGCATCTTCGCCCCCTATCAAAGAAGACAACAATGATGTTATTTTTTTTATCGAAACCAACAATGCTATTACCAACATTGAATTGACTATGTAGTTTAAAATTCTTTTATTAGAAGGAAAAAATGTGATGGCTTGCAAATAAGGTAAAGTCAAAAACATTAAATTAAATGCAACCACAACTCCATAAACCATTAAAACATTTTTTACAAAAGCTTTCCTCCATTCCTTAAACGCGTTACCGTTGTCAAGAGGAGTTATGCCAATAACAGGCCCGTAAACCAAAAACAATGCCACACATTGTAGTATTCTTGAAGCTAGTCCTAAAATTATAGACCCTAACACTGACAATGCAAAAATGATGCCAACAAAACCAACAACAAAATTAAATGACCAAAGATTATAAAAATACCAAACAAGTCCAACATTATATTTTGAGAAATTGTTAAATCCAATCGTTCCGAGATACCACACACCACTTTGCAAATACCTAAAAGATGGTATTAAAACTGAAGATTCTGATTTTAAAACACTTGCCGTGTTTCGTTCGACTGTTTGCAAATTGTTTGCAAATGCGAAATCAATCATGCTCGCCACTGTCTCACGTTGGTCACCCTCATCTGTCAAAGAAGAATTAAACATACCAAAATCGGACCAACCATCTCCTGCTTTTGAGGCTGTAAATCCTCCATAGCGCACTCTGTTGCACTCAAACGCAGCCGCCTGAAATATCATTCCAGAAAATGTTTGCTGATTAGTCGGCGAATGCACACCGAAAAAATCGTATGAATAATATGTCGTGTTCCCGTTTGGTGCTGTGTCAGATTTGAAAAAAGAATTGTAAGGTTGGGTTGAAGTACTATAAACATTTTCTATCTTACCCGTTGAACTTGAATTTGTAATATTATCAAGTGCTTGCAACAAATAATTTGTCAACAACACTCCCAAGATTACACATACTGGGACAATAGCAAAATTTGCAAGCGCTTGCAATGCTTTCCCAATTATTACTTTCGGATGCGATTTTTTTGCGTCGTAATTATAATGTGCCTTAATTACCGAAATAATGGTCGCTAAAACCATTACTATAACACCAAATATTATTAAAGACCAAAACACTGTCGTGAGTGCAGAATAATTTCCATTTAAACCCAACACTCCATTTATCAATTCACTTAAAAGATCACCTGACACTTCTTGACCTTCGACAAAATAGGTATCGAGACCGGCAAACTTACGAACAAGAAATTGGCAAACATCAACTAGGCTAGCAATACAGGTGTAAAAGAAATAAACAAATTGAGGGATAAGTGCAAATAACCCTGTGAAAAAATCGATTAAAAATGTCCAAAATGCGCCCAGTAAATATATTTTCACCCACAACTCCCTGCAATGCTCGTCATTTGTGAAACAAATTTCACACTTTACCAGCTATAATTATCTTTTACATTATAACAAAATAAATTACAAAAGCCAACATTTTTCGTTATTAAAATCTAAAACAATTTTTGATTTTTTTTTATTAATTTTTCTTGACAAACTTATTTTTATATGATATATTTACTAGGCATAGAGATTTGGGGGATTAGCTCAGCTGGCTAGAGCGCCTGCCTTGCAAGCAGGAGGTCATCGGTTCGATTCCGATATTCTCCACCATAAAGCACCCGGCTTGTCAGCCGGTTTTTTTATATAAATATTTTTATTCCGAATATGAATTTTTATCTCTACAATGATTTATAAATTTTATTGTTTATAAAATAGGTTTTTTCATATTTATTTTTAGGCACAACTCTTATAAAATGCAAATTAATTTTAATATAAAAATTATTAATAAAAGATCCTTAATTTTAAACAGTATTTATTAGGTCATATCCCATTTAAAACAACCTGTTGAAAGCCTTGGTTTTAAAAAATTTGTTCTTATATTTTCAATTCATTTGCAAATAAAAAAAACAACACGGCTCAAGCCGTGTTGTTTTTTTAACGCGTCAAATTCTCAATATCCTGCTCTGTTTTTTTAACTTCTTGATTCATTATTTCTTGTTTCAATTCTTCGATATCCCTTTTAAAATAACTTTCACTATCAAAACTTGTTGTTATCTTACCGTTATAACCACTGCTATCAGCAGTCCCGCCCAATTGTTTCTCCAATGCATTCAATAATGCGGACGGATCTTTCAAATTAAGTTTTTCTCCTGTTTTTGTTTCATATTCGACCCTATCGTCAACTTTTATAACACTATTAGGTCCCATAACAATAAAGTCAATGTTTCCTTTGTCACCTTTTTCATTCCTTGAGTTATCCAACTTATAATAAAATTTTGTATAATCGCCGTTTGTACCTGGTTCTGGGAATTCTATATCCTCAGCTTCTGAATAAACATTATCAATAATCTGAGAATATTGACTTGCATCAAGTTGTTTGTACGCATCTGCTTTGTTGTTGTTAGAAACGCCTTCCATTATCAATGAAATTATATCGTCAGTAGTAACCCCTTCAGTTTTGCTAAGCTCGACGATTTCATCTTTTGTCATTTGGCTTTGGTATTCAATCACCCAACCACCTGCTGTTGAAACGTAAATATTCGCTTTTTCTACATCTCCATCTTTTCTATAGGATATCGCCTCAACTCCACTTACACTCACATCACTAGCAATCAATCCCCCTTGAAGTAGATAATCGCCTATAACTTGTTTACCTTCATCAGTTAGTGTTCCTGTGTCAACGTTTTCTTCTACGTCCTGAACGTTCTCATTATCTTCCGTTTGGTCAGCTCCATCATCTGGTTTTTCCTCTGGATTTTCTATAACGTTAGATGGGTCATTCTTTGAATCCTTGTTAATATATTTTAATCCATGAACAATGCCTGTTGAAATCAAAGCAACTGAAGTAGCTATCGCAGTAAATATAAGCGCTGGTTTTTTGATCTTTTGCCAGAATGCTTTTGCTTTTGACATTTTAGCTGATTTAACAATCACTTTTTCCTCTGAATCCGCTTCTTGATCTCGTTTAAGCGATCCTCGTTTTCTGTCATCTTCTGCTTTTGCTTCACCCACTTCTTGAATTGTTTGTTTGTAAAGATCTAAAAGTCTATTTCTTTCAGCTTGAGCTTTAACATAATCATCACAATCTTCACCAAATTCATTTTTAGCCGCTACCATTCTGCCACTGGCATCTGCTATCTTTTGCAAATATTCAATTTCTACACGTGCTCTTACTATCAGCGCTTCAGCTTTAAGGATTTCATAAGAACATCTTGCTCTCTTAGAACGGTCCTTAAAGCGTTTTGTAGCTGCATTATAATCTGCCTGCCATACCATTTGAAGATTTTCCCAATAAGAAAGTATGTCTTGTTTTTCTTTCAACCTTGACAAATCTTCGGCATGTAATCTTTCTGCTTCGCTCTTTGGTCGATCTTTTCTCTCACTATCGCTTTCGTCTGCTGAAATTTCTCCTGCATCACTTCTGCCCACTTCTGGCGCTTCAACAACCTCTTCTTCATCTCCAGTTTTAGAAGCTTTCACTCCTTCTACTGTTTCATTTTTTAAATTTTTGTCTTGAACTTCGCTATCTTTACCTGTCATCTTGTCGCCAATATTTTCTGCTTCAGGGATAATAATCAATTTATTAAGATCATCAACAAGCTGCTTTCTTTCATTCATTGCACTGATAAACACATCGCCACCAAATTCATTCGCTTTCATTATTTTGTTCAGATTGACAATATGATAAAGTTTGTCAGCAATCTCTTGATAAGATTTATATTTTTCCGGTTCTGTGTCTTTATTTATTTGCTTTAAATCATTTTCTACTTCTTTAAAAAATTTTTCGTCTCTTTCCCAAAATCCGTTCCACTCTTCTTCAGTAATCGATTTAAGATCAACATCTGATTCATGCTTCTCTTCCCGTGAGGCTGGAATTTCAGGCTCTACTGCAACAGTTTGGAGCGCTTTATTTGTCTGTTCTACCGCTTGCGTTTCATTGTTTTCTAATCGAATAGAATTCTCGCCTACTTTTTTCGCCTGCGCTACAACACTTTCGTTTAACTCCAAATAATTAAGTTTATCGATAAAACGGCTCCTCTCTTCCATTGCTTTGTTAAAATTTTCACTATACAAGGCATTAGCTTTCATTACTAAATCTTCCAACGTAATATGATACAATAAATCAGCTTTTTCTTGAAGCTTTTTATACGCCACTGGGTCATCGTCTTTGTCTATTGTCATCAAAACTTTTGACGCTTCTCTAAATTCTTGGACATCTACTTCCCAAATCTTTTTCCATTCTTCTTCACTCAAGTTATTATTTATAACTTGTTCAGTAGCAGATGCGTCCACAGGAGGCGCTATAACTGTTTCAGACTCAACAGGATTAATACCCCCAGTAGTTTTTTTATCATCAAATTTAACATCATCTTCAAAACTTTTCACTTTATTTTCCCCCTCATTTTGTATTGATGCCTTTCCTTCATTAATTTTTCTATTGTAATGTTGCCCTTCTTTTATTTTTCGAGCAACTTCTCTAAATTCTTCTTCTCTTGAATTTATGGACTCATATCTTTTTGCATTCACAAAATCATTCGAAAATTCTCGCGCAATCTCATCAACGTTAAACCGAACGTTAAAACCTCCTCCAATTGATTTGTCGTTTGTTAACTCCTCACTTATTATAGAAGGCGAAGCTTCCACCTGCTTGTTTTTACTGCCCGTTTTTCTTGTAACTCCAACTTTTGACTTCTTTTTATCCACACTTTTGGAATTGTGTTGGCTTTTACCGTTCAACTTTTTTAATTCTATTTGATAATCTTTAAGCCTTTCTTTTAACTTTTGTAATGTTTTTTCTTTATCCTCAATAAACATACCAGCAGAGTTTATTGTAGAAATATATTCTACAGTTTTTTCAATCTCTTTAGCCTCAATTATATCATCCTCTATTTCACTGATATTTTTATTTAACTTATTGATCATTTCCTTAAGCATTTTTATTTTTTTAATTGTCGCAGGTTTGGTTTCTTTTGGAGTATTTGTAGCGCCACCAACAACAACTGCTTCTAAAGGAACAGTTGTTTTTGATTTTTCGCCGATTTCTTTTGAAATATTACCTAGTTTGACCCTTCCCATAAAATTCAAATCCTCCCTTTGTTTGTGTGAATATTATAAATCATTTTTATGCTGTTGTCAATAGCCTTTTTTAATTTTTTTCATCTAAATATGTTGATTCAAAGTCTGCAATATGAAACAAAAATGCAGTCGGATAGTTTCTAAACACCTGTGAAAGCACATAACTGTTCTTTGCCCTCTCGTCAAAAGCCCCCATATGCCAATTAATCGCCATAGCTTCATCTCGCGTCAGTTTCATAAATGAACTTATTATGTAAACACTTTTTTCCCCATGCCCATAAGGAAGAGAGTCTTCCACTCTATAATATGGCACTTGTTGCCATACTCCATGCTCATCTTTGACGTTTTTTGTGTCAACAGCATAATAGCCAACTTTACATACATCATGCAACAAGGCGATAATTGTCGCACTTTCTCGGCTGACTTTTTGCTCCCAATCTTTTCCGTATTCACTTTCTAATATTTTAACAAATCTTTTATAAACCAGAACCGAATGCATACAAAGTCCTCCGGCTTGACAACTGTGATGGCGCGTGCTCGCTGGCGCGGTAAAAAAATCAGAGCGCTCCAACCATTCCAACAATTTGTCTGCGCCTTCACGATCGACATTGTCATAAAAGATGTCCAAAAATTCCTGCTTAAAATCTTCCATTTCTTCTCCTCTAATAAGTCTTTGCATAATGTGATTAATATAATTTAAACTCTTTTTAATTCAAGCATCTTAATGCTAACACATGAATTGTTTGTTACGCAAAACATAAATTTCAATATCACGCACAATCTTGACCTCTATATAAAATTATACCACATTTTTATCTTTTTTCATAAAATATTTTCTAACACGTTTTAAAATATGATTAAAAAACAAAATTTTAATTTTAAACATGATTTAAAATGTGATATCTTTTTCTTTTTTCAACATTTAATCTTTAAATTCATAAATAATCTAAATGAAAGACATTCCCTCAACCCAAATGCTTTACCTTTCGACTGCGATTGCAGTTGAACTTTGTCGCAATAAAACGCCACGCGAGATTGCAGAATTGAAAACTTTACTCTGGCATGTGTATTGTTCAATTGGCACTATTTGCTCTTTCCCTCCTCATTAATGTTTGCGATTAATTTTGCCAAACTTACAAACTCATTTACACCAAGCTCCTCCGCCCTACGAGTAAAGTCAAACGGCAACAAACAAAGCTGGTTTTTGTTAAATTTAAACTCTTCAACCAAATTATTTAAAATAGTTTTTCTTCTGCTTTTAAAACAAGCTTTTGTTATGCTGTAAAAAAAATCTGCATCTATATCAAATTTTCCTCTTTCAACTTTCATTCCTACGACACAAGAATCGACGTCAGGAATAGGACAAAACATTTTGCGTGAAACGTTTCTTAATATCAACGGCGTGCCAAAAAATGCACAACTGACGCTCAACAAACCATAGTCTTTTGAACCTGACTTTGCGACCATACGCTGTGCCACTTCCTTTTGCACCATAATTGTGATAGACGAAACTTTTTTGGACTCTCGCAAAAATTTAAAAATAATCGGCGAAGTGATGTAATAAGGCAAATTTGCCACAAGTTTAAAAGTTTTTTCAAACATATCATCAATTTTAACCGTTTCAATTTTTAAAACATCGTCAAAGATGAGTGTTAAATTTTTCGCCCCAATTTTTTCTAAAACAGGTTTCAAATCTTGGTCTATCTCAATGGCGACGACACGTTTTGAAAATTCGCACAGCTCTTTGGTGAGAGCTCCCGCGCCTGCACCGATCTCTAAAACTTCGTCATCTTTACAAATTTGTGCATCGGTGCAAATGCCACGCAAAAGATTTTTGTCTGTCAAAAAATTTTGTCCAAAACGCTTTTTAAAAACAAAGTCCATCATATTCTAAAAACCCTTTTAACGTTTTCAGTTGTTTTATTAGCGACCTCTTCAACTGTTACACCCTTTAAAAGTGCAATTTTTTCTGCAATGAAAGGAATATTTTTTGAAGAGTTTTTAGTGCCACGAACAGGTTCTGGTGCAAGATATGGGCTATCTGTCTCCAACATAATTTTTTCAAGTGGCAACCATTTCACCACTTCTTGCAAAGATTTCGCGTTTTTGAAGGTGCAAACTCCACCGATGGTAAAATCGAGCCCCAACTTCATTATCCTTTGTACATCGCTCTGTGTTCCACTAAAACAATGCACCACCCCACCATAACTTAAAAGTTCAAAATTTTCTTCTAAAATTTTTAGTGCATCTTCCATCGCATCTCTTATATGAATTTGAACAGGAAGCTCTAAACTTCTTGCAAGTTTTAATTGTTCTAAAAACACCTGCCGTTGTTTTTCGTGAGCAGGACCATCAAAATGGTAATCAAGGCCAATTTCTCCTATTGCCACGACCTTTGGATTTTTCGTCAGTTTTTTCATAAGCATGATTACATTTTCATCAAAGCTTTCCGCATCTTGAGGATGAACACCAACTGTCGCATAAACTTGTTCAAAGCTGTTTGCAATTTCAACCGCCTTTTGCATGGTCTCCGCATCAGAGGATGCGCAGATAATTTTCTGCACATTTCTCTCTCCTGCACTTTTAATGACGATTTCTGGGTCATCTTCATAAAGATGAGCGTGGGCATCTACAAACATGTTAATATGCTAGCATTTTAATATCGTTTTGTCAAGAAATTAAAGCTCAAAGCATATATTAAGATAATGAACAAAATTTGGCTTTTAATGATGCTTGCATCCCTTATCGTTTTGTTGTTTGTGGATCCAGGGGCAACTCTTTCAACAATGATAGATGCGTCAACCAGTGCACTCACTTTGTGCATAGAACTTTGTGCAGTTTACGCGGTATGGCTAGGTTTGTTAGAAATTGTCGATGCAACAGGGCTAGGACAAAAATTAGCAAAACTATTAAGACCAATAATAAAAAAACTTTTTAGAGTTGACAATGAAGAAATTGAAAAGATGATCGCATTAAATATGTCTGCAAATATCTTGGGCTTAGGCAATGCAGCAACGCCAATGGGTATCAAAGCAATGAAAGCTTTGGACAATGGTGGAGAGGTCGCAACGTTTCCCATGATTATGCTTGTGGTAGTCAATGCGACTTCAATTCAACTGTTGCCAAGCACAGTCATAGGGTTACGCGAAAATGCTGGGAGCCAAAACTCAGCAGATATAATTTTACCAACTATTTTGGCCACAATCGTCACGGTTTCAATAGGAATAAGCCTTGTTTTAATTTGCGACAAAATAAAACGCCACTTAGCGAGGCGTAAAAAATGAGCGTGTATATTTTGCCTATACTATTTGTAGGGCTTTTTATTTATGGTTTTTTTAAAAAAATTAACACCTACGACACTTTCGTAAAAGGTGCCAAAGGTGCCATTAAACTTGTGGTCGACATATTCCCTTTTATTGCATGCATAATGATTGCCGTTGCGCTTTTAAGAGTCAGTGGGGCAACTGAATTTTTAGCAAAATGTCTAGCCCCAGTTTTTAATTTTTTAGGGATACCACCCGAACTATGTGAATTGATTTTATTAAGACCTTTTACCGGCTCTGGAAGTTATGCTTTGTTAAATGACGTGTTTGCCATATATGGACCAGATTCTTACATCGGCAGGTGCGCGAGTGTAATTCTTGGTTGTAGTGAAACTATCTTCTATGTAGCAACAATTTATCTTTCTCAAACCAAAGTAAAACGTTTAGGTTACGCGATACCATGTGCACTAATCGCCTCAATTATTGGCGCAATAGTGGCATGCCTATTTTGTAGAATTATTTAGTTTTGCTGTTATTCAATTCAATAATTTTTTTCTAAAATATTATATTCTTATACAATTTATAAATCATTCTTTATAGCTTTTGAATTTCTGATGCTATTGCTCTCTTTTTTTCTTCGCTAAGCATATTTTCTTCACGCAAACTTGTAAAATTTGCCTCAAGTTCTGCCACATTAGAAGTAAATTGGTCAAAAAAACTTTTACTTATTTCTTCACCTTCCGCATTAAGAACTTTTTCTATCGCGCGCCTTTTTTCTTCTTTAAGGATGAAAGGCATTATTTTCTCATCTGTATAGTACTTATTTATAAGGTCTTTCGCCTCAATTTCACCAATATAATAAGAATATACCGCTTTTCCCAAATTAGTTTTGTTAGCGCTTAAATTTCCAAGCATATCGACATAACCAGATTCTAAAACATCATTTGAGTCTGCGTCATGTTTTATATTTGAATTAAGTAAAATTACGTATGGCGCAAAACCGCCGTTAAAGTTGTCATAAACCAATGGCTCTCCAAGCTTTGACTTTTGTATTACCAACTCTTTCCCATCTTCATCAAAAAACGCAAGGCTCTCAGAATATTTGGAATTTTGTAATACTTTATCAGGAAGATATTGATAAAACCTTCTGCTCCCTACAGGTTCGACAGCATAAAAACCGGAACGGAAATCATAAACTTTTTTCACAGGGCCTATTTCATTCGATTTTTCATCGCCCGATAATTCTTTAGGTAACCTGTTTATAACAAAATATTTTAAATAGTCATCACCGGTTCTTACAGTAATATTAGATATTGTTGTTTTCATTTTTCCCACCTTCTTTATATTTTATTTCTGTTATATCATGATCTATTTAGAAACTAATTCCATTCCAAAATTTCCTTTGCTATTTGGCTTTTTTTCGTAAAGATATTATTTGATTCTTCAATTTTTGCGCTGTATAATGCTTCCAAACTTGCCAATCTTTTTGCGCACTCGTTAATAAATTCCTCGCCTATATCATCTCCATTTGTGTTTAAGACATCTCTAATACACCTGTTCTTTTCTTCATTTAAAATGAACGGCATTAATTTTTTGTCTGAAAAATGTTTTGCAATCAATTCTTCTGCAGACATTTTTTCTTGGTAATATGAAAAAACATCATCACCCTTTTCGGTTGTATATTCAGAGAAATTACCTAAGAGATCAATCAATCCTTTTTCTTCGGTCATCATTTGAGTTGTGTTATATAACTCAACCCCCATATAACCTTCCTCTCCGGAATCATTAAATTTGGCCTTTATGAGGTCGCTTTTATTTCGCCAGTTCAGACCCTCTACCGCCTTTGCATATCCCGAACCGTTTATAACTATAAGGCCAATAAATATCTTATTGTTTATTTTCGTGCCATAAGTATGCGCCGCAAATATGTCTCCACATAGAAAAGATTTTACCTCATTAAAAGGACCCAAAGTTTTTCTTTGCTCAGGATCGTTTAATTCAGGAACAGAATCCAACGTAAGAGAGTACTTCCCATTTTCAAGTCGCAAAATGTTATATCCGCATGCACTGCCTTTCATTGTCTTTTCTCCTTTTTATCTTTTTTCATTGACTTTCTACGCTTCTCATAGTTTTCTACTGAAAAAATTGAATTGATCTTCTTTATCGCTTCTTTTTTATTCATTTTTACTTCTCCTTTTTAATAGAATACCACATTTCCAATAATTTGTCAATATGTAAAATAAAAAAGTTTTTATTTTGTAAAATTATGTGACTTTTTATTTAGCAAAGCATTTAAAACTTATAATTCTTTATTTCTTGTAAATAATCTCCGTTTTTGTCATTTGTCACAAGATTTGGATAAACCTTAACCCCGGGGCTCGCACCCTTAACCGCTTCAACAACAAACAAAACAATTTTACCTTTCCCATTTTCTGTAAAAAACATGCGCTTTGGCTCCAAATTGCATTTTTTCAATTCAGCAATCATTTCGCAACATCTGTCAGCATCATAAACGAAATATGCTCTTCCTCCAAATTTTAATATTTTTGACGTGACTTGACACAGATCCGTCAAAGGCAAAAACTTTTCATGCCTTGCTAAAGCTTTGCTTGGATTCTCGTTTGGCACAGCAGAGCCATTTTTTTTATACGGTGGGTTCGAAAAAACAACATCTGCGCTCTCTTGTTTAACATATTTTTTAAAATTTTTAACATCATCGTTTACAAATTCAACATTTAAAATTCCATTCAAAATTAAACTTTTTTTTGCCAAATTAAATAGGTCTTCTTGAATTTCAAATCCAACAATGTTTTTTGCATTTGTTTTTTTTGTCGCTAAAATAGAAACAACGCCACTGCCAGAGCCAATTTCAACAGCAAATTCTCCTTTCTTTATCTTTAAAAAATTTGCGAGCACAACAGAATCCGAAGTAAAGGCATACAAATTTTTGTCTTGTATTATTTTTAATCCTTCAAACTGTAAGTCATCAATTCTTTCACTACTTTTCAAACTTAATTTCATCTAGATTATATTCCTTCACTTCAACAATATTGTCGTTTTCAAAACGCACACTAACGCGTTTTTTTAATAAGTTGTTGTAAACGACTTTCCCTTTGCCATCAGGCGACAAAACAATAGAATTAATGGCTGGCATCTCTTTAATCGCTTGCAAATATGCGTCATTTTCATATGATAGACAACACAAAAGCTTGTTGCAAACTCCACTTATTGAGTTTGGATTTAATGACAAGTTTTGATTTTTTGCCATTTTTATTGAAATGTGATCAGATTCTCCAAACCCTTGCGAACAACAACATTCTTTACCGCAAACACCCAACGCGCCCATATGCCTAACGGCATCTCTTGGGCCTATTTGCCTTAACTCAATTCTAGTTTTGAATCTTTCGGCAAGCTTTTTTGCAAAAGCTCGAAAATCAACACGACCGTCGGAAGTAAAATTTACAATCATCTTTGATCCATCAAAATTTGACTCAATAGAAATAATTTTAATTTCAAGCCCTGATTCTTTTGCCATCTTTCTGATTTCTGGCAAGTTTTTGCTGGCTTGTTTATCAAATTCATCTGCTTTCTCAATTTCATTTTGCGTTGCAAGTCTTAAAATATTTTTTAAGGAATCGGACAAAAGCGACGCATCGATCTGCTTCTCTTCCTCCACTACCGTAACAAGATCCTGCCCCTTTTCCGTTTCTACAATAACTTTATCACCCTTTTTATACTTGTTTCCATTTGGGCTAAAAGAATAAACCGTTCCTCCTTTGCGAAACTTAACACCGACGACCTCTATTTGCATAAGTATTTGACCTCCAATATGTTCATTATAAAATTGTCTAAAATAAGTTGAACGTTTACGTTGTAAGAAATTTGTTTTGACACCGCAATGGCAAGTTCGCTCAATCGTAGCAAACATTTAATTGAAAGCATGTTCGCCACACTTTCTATTGTTTTCCTTTCACTTATTAATTTTATTCCCGCATGCTTGTTTGTTTTTATTAAAAGTGCATCTTCAATAATAAGGCAAAAAAGTTCTAAAATAAGAGAAAAATGATCTTTTTCATCTAGCATTTTTTTTGAAAACAAAATCGCTTCGCGACTAGAAAACAAATCGCAAAAAAGCGAACTTGTTAATTCAAAAATTTCTGTCAAATTTTCAATTTTTGAAATATTGATGCTTTTTGTTAAACGTCCTTCGCCAATAGCCAAGGCTAAATCTTTTGTTCTGTCATCACCCGACAAATAAGGTAAAATTTTGTCTTTTTCTAATAAAGGAATTTCAATTTTAAAGCATCTTGATCTAACTGTGGGCAAAACTCTTTCCAACGAGGAGGTGGTTAGTATAAAAAACACATTATCGACCGGCTCTTCCAAAGTTTTCAAAAGTTTGTTTTGCGATTGTTCTGTTGCATCTTGCATACCGTTAATAATTATAATTTTCTTGTTCGCAAAAATCGGTTTAATGAAGCTTTCCTCAACAATTTTCTTGCTGTCTTCAACCATCAATCTATCTTTCTCAGGAAAAATTTTAACATCTGGGTGAGAATCGTGCAAAACCTTTTGACAATTTTCACATTCTCCACACAAATCATTACATAAAACAAACTGTGCAAAAAGCTTTGCAACTAACAAAGCTGAATCGATGTCTTCACAAGCGATAAGATAGGAAAAAATTCGCTCATTTTTTTTTGTCGCGTCCATAAGAGATTTAAAAAATGGCATATCCTTAAATATAGTTTCAAGCATATGCCAATTTTAACATAAAAATTTAAAAATATCAAGCAAGTTTATTTTGATTTGTCAAGTTTACCCTGTTTCACTCGTAAGCCAATTTTACAAAGTTCACTCGCAATCAGCATTACCAATGAAACGATGAAAATATACAACCATTCAAATCCATTTAAAGTGGCAAGCCCAAGCACTTTATGAAGAGGTGAAACTGCAATCAGCGCCAACAGCCCCCCTGCGAATAGAATGGCAATTATTACAAATTTGTTTTTAAATGGGTTTGACTTAAATATTGACTTTTCTGTCCGTATTGACAGCAAATAGAAAAATTGGACGATGTTTAATGTGTAAAAAGCCATACTCATAGCTATCATTTCATTATACAGACGCAATCCAATAACAAATGACGACAAGGTCAACAAAGTCTGCACAAATCCCATTATTATCACAACAAGTCCGTTGCCATCGCTAAAAAGTCCCTTATCTTTTGGCCGTGGCGCTTGCAACATTAAATCTGTCTCAGCTGGCTCCATTCCAAGTGCAATCGCCGGCAAGGAATCGGTAATGAGGTTAACAAACAAAATCTGAACTGGTAGCATGAAAGTGTATTGTGGAAAAATTATAGTTGCGAAAAACAATGCTAAGATCTCGCCCATATTGGCAGAAAACAAAAATTTAACGGTTTTTTGTATGTTTTTATACACTTTTCTGCCTTCTTCAACAGCAATAATTATCGTGGCAAAATTATCATCAGTCAACATTAAGTCAGCAACTTGTTTGGTTACATCTGTTCCTGTTATGCCCATTCCTATGCCAATGTCGGCTTTTTTCATGCTCGCAGCATCGTTTACTCCATCGCCGGTCATCGCGACCACGTGCCCCAATTTTTTAAAACAAGACACAATTCGCACTTTATGCTCTGGACTCACACGTGCAAAAACACGTATTTTTTCAATTTGAGAAATCAACTGTTCATCACTAAGCTTATCAAGTTCCTGCCCTGTTATGATTTCATTTTTATTATTTAAAAGACCAATTTCTTTCGCAACAGCGAAAGCCGTGTCTTTGTGGTCTCCTGTTATCATAACTGGCTTCATACCTGCCTTTTTGCATTTTTCAACAGCTTCTTTAACTTCCTTGCGTGGGGGATCAATCATGCCAACCATACCGACAAACGTCAAATCACATTCCTCAAATTTTTCGTTTAATGAAAGTTTTTTTATTGCAAATCCTAGCACGCGTAATGCTTTCGAAGCCATTTCGGTGTTCGCCGATAAAATTTTTTGCTTTTTTGATAAGTCTAATTCGCACTCATTTCCATTTAACAAAATCTTATTGCATTTGGCTATTAAAACATCGACGGCGCCTTTAACAAAAGCAATCTGGCCCCCCTTATAATTGTTTACTGTGCTCATCAACTTTCTTGTGGAGTCAAAAGGAAGCTCTGCCAACCTCTTGTTTAACTTTTCAAAGTCGTCTTTATTTATATCATATTTTTTTACAAACTCTGATAGCGCTATTTCAGTTGGATCTCCATGAAAAGTTTGCTTGCTTTTTCTAGTGTCATTACAAAGTGCCATGCCAGCTAAAAGCAATTCAAAATCCACACCCAAATAATTTCGAGTGTAACTTAATTTACCATCACAATACACGGCCTTAACCATCATTTTGTTTTGTGTAATAGTCCCTGTTTTATCAGAGCAAATGATGTCACAACAACCCAACGTTTCAACGGAATGCATATGTTTAATAATGGCTTTTTTCTTGGCTAATCTTGATATTCCTAAACTCATAATGATTGTAATAACGGCAGGCATGCTTTCAGGTATCGCCGCAACTGCAATTGCTACAGAAGTTAAAAATGCTTCAAGGGGGCTAGTATTTGCACATATTCCCAAAATAAAAGTTACTAACGCAATGCCGAGAATAAGATAAGTGATAATCTGCCCAAGCTCCTTTATGCCTTTCTGCAAAGGAGTCATCTCCTTTTCTGTGTTTTCGATAACAGATGCTATTTTACCAATCTCACTGCTTTTGCCTATGGCACATACAACTGCTTTCCCTCGTCCGCACACAACATTTGTCCCGCAATAAACCATGTTTTTACGTTCAGCAAGCTGTGCCCCATCATTACAAACAATTTCCGAACTTTTTTCAACGGGCAAACTTTCCCCCGTAAGCGATGCCTCATTAACTTGTAGTGAAACAGATTTGATTAATCTGCAATCAGCCGAAACTATGTCGCCAGCTTCTAAAACAATAACATCACCCGGGACAAGTTTTTCTGCTGGCAACAAAATTTGCTCACCACCTCTTAAAACTTTTGCTTCTGGCTTGGTCATGCTTTGCAACGCTTCAATAGATTTTTCTGCCTTATTTTCCTGCACCGCACCAAAAACAGCATTCATGATTACAATCGCCATTATAATTAAAGCATCTAAAAGTTCATCAGTAGATGATGACACAACTCCTACAACAAGTGAGACAGTTGAAGCAAGAATTAAAATTATTATCATCAAATCTGCAAATTGTCTTAAAAACTTTTTAAAAATTCCGTCATTTTTTTGCCTTGTCAATCTTTCTGTTTTAAATTTATTTTCGCGAAAAAATGCTTCCTCGTTACTCAATCCGTTTGGTGAGGAATTTAACAGTTTGAAACATTCGTCAATAGTTTTTGTAAAACAATTGTTCATAAACACCTTAAATAAATAATGTTACTACTGAAAGCAAAAACAAATAGAGAGCAAACCATTTAAAATCTAATTTTTTTGTCAATTTTATCATACTTTTCAAGCTTAAAAATCCTATTATAAAGGCAAAAATGAATGCCAAAATTAAACCTGGTACGTTCACTGTTATGACTGCTCCACTCTTAATAAATTTAAATATTTCAAGCGCCATTGACAGAAGTATTATAGGAACACTCATCAAAAATGAAAACTTTGCAACCTCGGCTCTTTCTCCTCCGGAAATAATGCCAGAGCAAATTGTAGTACCCGATCTAGACACTCCTGGAAAGGTTGCAAACCCTTGTCCTATCCCCATTATTAATGCCTGTTTATAATTTATGCCATCTTTGTTAAGTTGAGAATATGAAATGGACTTTTTTTGGAAAAGCTCTGTCGCAAACAACAAAACAGCAGTAATCATAAAGCAAAACGGGAGTGCGTTTCCCTCAAAAGATTTAGTTATAAACGGATAAATCATTAAAACAATAAAGCATGTTGGCAAAGTCGCCACAATAAGTTTTTTTCCTTGCTCTCCAAAAGGTTTTTTAACGATCTGCCACAATTCTTTTCTTAAAACAATAACAACCGAAAGCAAAGTAGCAACGTGCAAGATAATTGAAACAAAAAGGGAGTCTTCTATTCCAAACAGCTTTGACAATAACACCAAATGTCCACTCGATGAAACGGGTAAAAATTCTGTAACCCCTTGCACTATCCCCAAAATTATCAGCGCCCAAAATCCCACAATAGCCCTCCTCAACTATTTTGTGATTTGTCCATGCCTTTTATGACTAAAACGTAAAAAATATCTTGCTTATGTAAACAAGTTTTTATTTAAAAAAAATATAAATCATCTTTTAATAAATATTATCAATTTGTTTTTTGATTTTTATTAGTAACTGATATTCACAAAAAATGTTTACAAAAAAAGGTTGCATTTTCATGCAACCTTTTTAGTTAATTTTTATGAATTAAGAGATTTTATTTCTTTTAGCAAATCTTCAATTCGTTTGTTAAGCCTTTCAATTTGATCGCCTGCTCTAAGGTTTTGTTTAACCTTTTCAACACTTTCGCGCAATTCATTTATTTCATTCAAAAGCTCATCTCTTCTTGTGCTTTCATTTGAACTTTTTTCAAGGCTGTTTATGGCCTTTTTTATTTCCTTGTCAAGCGCTGACTTTTTTGCAGAAAGTTTGTTTTCTTCATCAACTATTTTTTGATTAATTGATTTCAAACTATCGGTTTTCCTTGGGCGTCCCCTTCCTCTCTTTTGTTCAGTTGAAACAACTGTCTTTCCAACTGCTGTCGATTTTTTTGAAGGAGATTGCTTTTTAGAGAATTTTTTTACCTCTTTTTTATCTGCACCTTTCTTTTTGGCTTGTTTAGAAGTGGTTTTAGTTTTTGCACTCTCATTTTTCTTTTTCGTTGAACCTACTGGTCTGCCTCTTTTAGCTGGTTTTTTAGGCTGTTCAACTTGTTCCTTGCGCGGTCTACCCCTTGGCCTTTTCTCCGCAATTATTTGTTCAAGCGTTTTTTCTTCGCCTTTTCTTGGCCTTCCTCTTCTTTTGCCAACAGATGGTTTTGCTTCGGCTTCACTTTCGCTTGCGTTTGCTTGTTCTGCTGAAAGATTTTCGCTTCCTTCGATTTCATCATACTCTACATCTTGTGCTTGTTTTGAAGGAACGTACTGCTCCGCATAAATCTCTTCTTGTGAATTGTTCGCTTCGTCCGAACTTTCTTGCATGAATTGGTCTGCAAAATCGAAATCTTCGTCATCCTCTTTTTGCGGTGAGAGCTTTTCTCCAATTAAGTTGTTGGACTTGTCAGACGCGATGCTTGACTCGTCAAAAAACTTACTTACCTTGTCATCTGCTTGAATTTTATTTTCGACTTGTTGGATTTCTTCCCTTACCTGCTTCGAATGTTCCTTAACAAGTTGAGATATTTGCTCCGGGGTTTGCAAAGCAGTGTCTTGTTTTTCTTCTTCCTGCTCACGTTTTTGTTCTTGCGCTTCAAGTTTGTCCACGCTGTCGATCTCTATTGGTTCATATTCAACCCCAAGTTTTCTTTTCAATGTTTCATTTTCGTCAATTATTCTTTTTAATTGTGCTTCTTTTAAGGTTAAATCTTTCTCTATTCGTGATTTTGTCTCTTTCAATGAAGTAATTTTTTCTTTTACATCTTTTTCCGCGTTAGCATGAGCGGCATTAAATAATTGCGAGTAAAAAGTTTCATATTCACTCATCATGGCTTCTTCGACAACGCCCTTACCTGCTTCCAACTCTTCTCGCAGTGAAGTTATTGTCTCTTCATATTCGCCCTTTTCAATTAGGTATCTTCTTTTTTGTTGTTCGAATTCAGCTTCGTCTTTTTCTTGCTTGGTTATCTCTTGGTTTTGTTGTTTGCGCAAGAAATTGCTTTCTATTCTGTTTGTTGTTTCTTCTTGTTGTTGACGCAAACGATCAATATTTTCTTTTGTTATTTGCATCTTCTTTTGGTAATCTTTTTGAATATTTTCGAAGTTTCTTTTTAAAGATTCCAAGGTCGCTTCGATTTGTGCAACTTTTGCCAAAGTTTTGTCACGTTTAGAAAGATAAGCTTCCGTCTCTTTCATAGCACGTTCCAAGATGTTTTGCCCATTAATTCCCAATTTAGAAAAATCATATTTTTCGTAAACCACACTTTGCTCTTTTGCGATTTGATCGAACTCTTCTTTTTCTTTTCTTGCTCTGCTTTCCAAATATTCTCTAAGTGCTGGTATACCCTTGTCTATTTCTTCGTTTGTAAACAACAACGAATAGTCAATATAAGGAGGGAGTTCAACACAAGCATTGTCAATAAACCTGTCAAACAAATGCAAATTTTGATAAAGCTCGTCGAGATTTGCGTTCTTTCTTGATTGCATTATCAAAACCGCTATTGCGCACATTAAAAGTATGAAAAACGGAACAAGTAATGCGGTTAATATCATATTAGCATTTAAAATAGTGTCAGCAATAATATTGTTGTAAGATATACCAAACATAAACGTAGCGAGCATCCAAATAGCTGAGAGCCATATCAAATTTTTGATATTTAAACTGTAGGAACTTGCACGCAACGGCTTTTCAATGATGTTTTCAACTGACATATATTCCGACGGTGCCTTTTCACGATACAATATGTATTGTTGCCAATTAAGAGCCAACCTCTTTGGTGCTTTTTTGACCATATTATTGAATTCTTTAATGTTCTCTTTATCCAACGATTTGTTCCTAAAAAGCCACCTGTTAAGGTCGTCAAGGGAACGTCTCATTCTGGCTTCATAAGAAAACCTACTTTTTATCGCAAAAAGTAAAATTAAAAACACTTCAAGTCCAATCCCTAGAAAAAACAATAAATTAAAAGTCGTTGAAGATGTTAGATTAGAAAAAAATGATTCGAA
>CASFYE010000028.1 GCA_949298925.1 uncultured Bacillota bacterium | reverse complement strand
TTCCACCGCTACACTTAAATCTTTCGCCGTAGGTTTTGTTACCATGACACATATTATTGCAATCATGCAACATATCACAGCCATAACCGCTGACACACTTATCACTATCTTCAATCGCTTCGTCATGCCTAAATTTTATACCAAAAGAAATTATGCCTTTAAATTTTTCACTTACGCTTTCGAAACAATTAATGAACATGTTTCAAATGTCGAAGGTATAAGTGATATTGATATATTTAAATTATTTAAACTCATTGTAATTAAAGAGTATTCCGTGTTGATAAAAGAAAAAATAATGAAGTCGGAATATTTAGATTGAACGTCGTCAAAAAAGTTTATTAGAAATTCGTCAAATTCTCCTTGAAATTTTAAAACTGTCTCATAGCTTGACTGGTCAATTTCTTTCTCTTGTATACCCACAACTCCTGCCAGTTCCAAATCCAATCCAAAACTATCATATAATTGTTTTTTTAGATTTTTTATTTCTATTTCGCTTTCATTATCATTAAATTCGCCATCTTCAACTTCTTCTATGTCGCCAGCCGGAACGTTATCACCAGGATTTAACAAACCATTTTCTTCATCAGTATCGCCTAATTCTTCATCTAAATTTGGATTTAAGTCGACACCATCATAATCATCACTCTCTGTTAAATCAGCATCTTCGTTTGTCGTCTTATCATCATCTTCATCAAATGATGATGAATTCTCCCCCTGATTCACTTCACTCAAATCGCCTTCCTGCGCATTATCATTTTCTCCCTGAACGACCTCCTCTTTGTTCGCGTCCATCGATCCATCACAACCGCCGTTAGAAGTCTCATCTTGAATTTGTTCGTCACTATTCGCTGAATCTTCATTATCATCCTCGTGATAACCAAAATCTTCGTCGACCAAATTGTTTTCGTTATTATCCAAACTATTATCCTGATTTTCAATTTGCTGTTGAAAACTTCCCGCCAATTCATTATTTTGATTTATGCAACCAGAAAGACCGAGCATAAAGATTCCACAAAACAAAAACAATAAAATCTTTTTCATTTCTTCTCCACAGCGTTTATTTTAACATAATAATAAAAAATGAAAAAGCATTTTGTCGAAATTTGCTATTCTTTTTAGAAAAATATTGTTATTCATTTAAATTTTTACATTTTTAAAAAAACAATCTTCGGCAAAAAAAATTTGTTGCAGAAAAACAAAATTTTACAAAATGCACGTTGACTTAACAATTAGGATTGAGGTATAAAAATTAAATAGTTTAAAAAAGATTTTTTAAAATAATTGACAGTTTTTATTTAGTATGTTAAAATAATTGACGTGACAAAAGTCACCTGTTGTGCTTAAAGCTCCACAAGTTTTAAAACGGCAGTGAAGAAACTGCAATTTTCAACTGATTTTTTGGGGAGATACTCAAGTGGTTGAAGAGGCGGCCCTGCTAAGGCTGTAGGTCGGGCAACCGGCGCGAGGGTTCAAATCCCTCTCTTCCCGCCAAACAATTGTCGTTTGAACTCAAACGGCAATTTTTTAAATTATTTAATTCAATAATCATTGTCAAGTTTTCTTATAAAATATTTTAATTTTTCTTTCATTTATGTTATATTAAAAATGGGGATAAATTATGGGAAAATTAAATGAAAAATATTTTGTCAAAAATGACAAAGATATAACCAAAATAGATGATTTGTTAGAAAAAGACGAAGAAATACTCTGGAGAGGTAAACCCAAAAAATCAGCATTTGTTGTCTCGCGCATCTTACAGTTATTACCATTTGCCCTTATTTGGATCGCTTTTGATGGCACATTTATCGCTCTGTTAATCACCCAAAATATCTTTTCTCAAATGCCATGGTATGCTGTCGTCTTTATTGTTTTTTTCTTTTTAATACATTTAATACCTGTATGGATATGGATTTCCAACATAATAACAGCAAATATTCACTATAAAAATATAGAATACTGCTTTACTCAAAAAAGAATAATATTCAAAACAGGAATTTTTATAGACATCAAAAATGTTTATTACTCGGAAATCAATGCTGTGAATGTAAAGGTTGGACTTACCGACAAAATCACAAAAGTTGGAGATATCTACATAACCTCCAACAATGGTGCTCATGTTTTGCTCGATTTAGAAGACCCGTACTTCGTCGCAAACGAACTTCAAAAAATAGTACACGATATAAAAAACATACCATTCACAAATAGCAAACAAAAAGTGAATAATACTAACAAAAAAACTTTATCAAAATGATAAAGTTTTTTTAGCAGAATGTTTATCAAATAAATTTCTGCAAATTTGAGATTGATAAGATATTTTTATCTTTCAAGTTCGTAATGACTTCCAGAATGTTGAGTAGCAGGAAATCTTTGACCTTTTTCAAGGTGGGTTGTTCCGCCACATCTTCCCTGTTCATCATAGCAAGCGTAATCTCCCGTTTTTGGAGCTTGCTCGCCTGGTCGAAATTTTTCTTTCATTTTTTCACCTCCACTGTTAGTGTGCACAGTTACAAAAAAAACATGCATTTAAAAAACTCTTTGTGTTTTTTTAACAATTATGTAAAATATAAGTGAGGTTGTTATGAAAATATATTTTGCAAAAACAAAAAATGAAGCATCATTACCATCAAAAAGGCTTGAAGACGCTGGCTTCGACCTTTTTGCATGTTTTGAAAATGATTATTTAAAATTTGAGCCTTTTGAGGTTAAACTCGTCCCAACCGGCATTGCTTGTGCTTTTGAAGCTGGTTATTATCTACAAGTTGAAGAAAGATCAAGCACCGGAAAAATAAATTTGAAAAAGAACGCTGGAATAATTGACAGCGGTTATCGTGGTGAAATTATGGTGGAACTTTTTAATGCAAATCCGTTGCCTCTCTACATATCAAAGTTAGACAAGGAAACACTGCAAAAAACCGAAAAAGGCGATTTTGTGTTTCACAGTTATGGCAAAGCAATCGCACAGGCCATTCTACATGAAATTCCAAAAGCTGAAGTCGAAGAGATAACGTATGACGAACTACAAAAAATCCCCTCACTGCGTGGAGTAAAGGGATTCGGTTCTACTGATAAAATATAGATTAACGATTTAAACTTATTAAATTTTTGAAAGTTCTTCCAATTCTTTTTCAACATCCAATCTTGGAAATAATATTGGAAGCGAAACAACGCTCTCACTCTTTATGCCATAAAATTCATTTGTGCTTTCTAATGAAAAAGGTGCTTTTTCACCTAGCGCATTTAAAACTTTTGTTGATGAGCAAGGCAAGAATGGATATAGAAGAGTCGCACCAATTCTTATGCACTCCAACAGGTTTCTCATCACAGTCGCAAGACGTTTTTGTTTTTCTGGGTCTTTTGCTAAGCGGAAAGGCTCGGTTTTTTCTATATAAGCATTTGCTTTAGAAAAAATGTTAAACACGCATGACAGTGCTTTTGAAACATCAAAATCTTGCATATATTTAACAACCTTTTTGCTTTCTTCCATAACCTCTGTTTTCAGTAAATCATCTTCGCCATCTTGTTGTGCGACAGGGACTTCTAAATTAAAATATTTTTTCAACATAGAAAAAGTCCTCGACACAAGATTTCCAAAATTGTTGCAAAGATCACTGTTAAACTTGTTTAAAAATGCTTCCGTTGAATATGCTCCATCTGATCCAAATGGAATCTCTCGCAACAAATAATAACGAACTGCGTCGGCAGAATATCTTGGTACCAAAATTCTAGGATCTGTGCACTCAACAGTGTCGGTTTTTTTGCTTTTTGAAAGTTTGTCTCCGCCAAGCAATAACCACCCGTGTCCAAATATGCGCTTTGGTAAAGGTAGGCCTAATGCCATTAAAATTGCTGGCCATATTATGGCATGAAAACGCACGATGTCTTTGCCAACCATATGAACATCTGCCGGCCAATATCTATTAAAAGTTTTTTCGTCTTCAGATAAATATCCAAGTCCTGTTAAGTAATTTGACAAAGCATCTATCCAAACATATATGGTGTGTTTTGAATCGAAGTCAACCGGGATACCCCACTTTACACTCGTCCTTGTAACACATAGGTCTTCTAGTCCTGGTTTAATAAAATTGTTTACCATTTCATTAACACGGCTAACTGGCATCAAAAATTTTGGGTTTTCTTTATAAAGCTTTAAAAGTTTGTCAGAAAACTCTGAAAGCTTAAAAAAGTAAGCTTCTTCCTCTTGCGGTTTTACTTCTCTTCCACAATCTGGGCATTTCCCATCTACGAGCTGGCTTTCAGTCCAAAAAGCTTCACAAGGCAAACAATATAATCCTTTATATGTCGATTTATAAATGTAACCATTTTCATACAGTTTGTTAAAAATCTTTTTTACAGCTTGTATGTGGTCTTTATCTGTGGTCCTGATGAACTTGTCATAATCAATGTCAAGCATCTCCCAAAGCTTTTTCGTGTCCTCCACTATATCGTCAAGGTGTTGCTTTGTGGTCTTACCAGCTTTTTTTGCAGCTTCAAAAACTTTTTGACCGTGTTCATCTGTTCCGGTCATATAAAAAACGTCTTTTCCTTCAAGTTTTTTAAATCTTGCTATTGTGTCGCAAATTATGTTTGTGTAGCAATTTCCTATCGTAAGTTTAGCACTTGGATAATAAATCGGCGACGTTATATAAAACTTTTCTTTCATGCAAATTCTTCCTTTTAAAACATATAACAAATTTATCACACTCAATTATATTTGTCAAATGATTGCTTTACAAAATGACCCGAAAGTGCTAAAATTTAACTATGGAACTTTGGAAAAAAGCGCTGATATGGTGTGGAGCAATTTTTGGTGGCGGTGCAATTTTTGTAATAATTGTGTATGCAATCTTACGCAATTTTTCAATACCAACAGCGCCAGCAGGAGAATATTTTTTAAAAAGCATTGAAGTAAGAACCGACGAAGGTTATGAAATCGTCGAACAATTTTCCGACAAGGCATATTTTGTAACGGTCGATGATGAAGGACTTCTCATCAGCCATTCGGAAGACAAGGGCATAATGGAAAATGATGTCGGCTACGTTGTCGCCGTTGTTGGAGAAGAACTTGCAATCTATTACAACGATGATGATGCAAACTTAGCATATCAGGGTTATTATAAAGACGGAATAATGAAAATTGAAATTACTTCAGAAACAAATTTGTTTAGATACACTTATATTTTGGAGAAATGATTATGAAAATTTTTGGACTTGAAAAACTTTCTATGGTGGATTATCCAGGGCACTTATGTTGCACTGTTTTTACCGGTGGTTGCAACTTTAAATGCCCATTTTGTCAAAACTCCGACCTTGTAAAAATGCAAAATTTGCATGAAATAGATCAAGATGAAATTTTTTCATATCTAGAAAAAAGAAAAGGAAGAATTGATTCTGTTTGTATTTCAGGAGGCGAACCTACAATATATTCGGATTTACCTGAATTTGTAAACAAAATTAAAAGTTTAGGTTTTTTGGTAAAACTGGACACCAATGGAACAAACCCCAAAATGCTAGAAACGTTGATTAAAAAAGGGTCAATTGATTACGTTGCAATGGATGTTAAAAATTCTTTGTCCGCATACGCAGAAACGGCGGGCTCAAATTACATAAATTTAGACGACATAAAAAAAAGCGTCAACCTTTTAAAGAAAAATTTGGTTGACTATGAATTTCGCACGACATTAGTAAAACAATTTCATTCTGTGACCACAATAACTGAAATGGCGAACTGGCTTGTTGGTGCCAAAAAAATATTTTTGCAACATTTTGTTGATAATGGAAGTTGTTTAACAAAAGGATTAAATGAGATAGAAAAACAACAGGCAGAACAATTTGCATTAATTTTAAAAGACAAAATTGGACTCGTCGAATTGCGCGGATATTAAAACATAAATCCGTAGTTATACTAGCTGTTACTCTCCAAATAAGTACTGGCGCTCGTCGCCGCTATTGCACCATCTGCGCAAGCGGTGGTTAGTTGCCTAACTTTTTTTAATCTGCAATCTCCGGCCACGAACAATCCCTGCGTTTTTGTCTGCATATTCTCGTCGGCTATTATATAACCATCTTTTGACAACTCAACAAGATCGGAATATATTTTGTTGTTTGGAACTTGGCCAATCGCAACAAAAAGTGCTTTGCTCGGCAACTTAAACCTTTGTTTTTGTTTGTTTTCAAAAATGAGAGCCTGTAATTCTTTTTCACCGATGAGTTCTACCAATTTAGCATTATGTGTAATTTTTACATTGTCTTTTTTAAGCAACGCTTCTACTAAATTTTTGTCACCAAAAAATTTATCAAACATCGTCACAACATGAACTGCTTTACATTGAGAGGAAAGCAAAAGCGCATATTGAAGAGCAGTATTTCCGTCCCCTATTAAGACGACCTCTTCACCTGCATAAAACGCGCCATCGCAAAGTGCACAATAGCTGATGCCATGTCCTATCAAATTTTCTTCATTTTTTAAATTTAATTTTCTATGTTCAACGCCAGACGCTATTATGACCGCTTTTGCACTTAACTCATCAAATTCTGTCTTGACCACAAAGATGCCGTCTTTTTTCTCTATGCTTAAAACTTCTCCAAAAACAAAGTCGGCACCCATCTTCGTTATTTGATCAAAAAATCTGTCAGCAAGTTCGCTTCCAGAAATGCTTTCAATAGTTGGAAAATTTTCCACTCTTGGCGATTGTGAAATTTGCCCACCCAAATTGCTTCTTTCTAGAAGTGTAACCTTTTTACCGTTGCGTAGTGCATAGAGCGTAGCAGTCATTCCTGCCACGCCTGCACCTATTACTATTAAATCTGTCATGCTCTTTTTCTTAACCCCATCACATATCTATTAACTTCACTTGCGTTGTCGTAAACATCAAAACCTTCTCCGTTTGGGACGAGCAATGTTGGAGCTTTTTTAATATTAAATTTTTGAGCAAGTTCTTTGTTTTCTTCCGCATCGATCACTTTATATCTCACTCCTGCTTTGTCTAAGATAGACTTTGCCATTTTACAATTAGGGCAAGTCTTGGTGGCAAACAACATAATTTCATCAATCGAAATTGCATTTGTTGTTTTATCTTTTTGATCACCACAGCAACAAGCTTTTTTCAAATGCGATTTTTCTAAAACATATTCTTGACGATCCTTAAATTCCTCCGCCTTCCCATCGTTCCAATTTTGAACAGGTCTATAATATCCCGTAATTCTGCTGTAAACTTCCGTCTTTTCTCCACAATCTGGGCAAGTGTAAACTTCACCAGATATATATCCGTGGTTTTTGCATATTGAATAGGTAGGAGAAATTGTGTAATAAGGCAAACGATAGTTTTCAGCAATCGTTCGCACAAGGTTTGCGGTGGTCTTCCAATCATCAAGTTTTTGACCTAAAAAGGCATGGAATACCGTTCCTGACGTATACAAAGTTTGAAGGCCGTCTTGTATGTCCAATGCCTCAAAAATGTCGGCAGTATAACCAACTGGAAGGTGCGAACTGTTTGTATAGTAAGGAGTTTTCCCCTCAGATGCAGTTATTATGTCTGGGTAACGCTCCTTGTCATGTTTAGCTAAACGATATGCAGTTGATTCAGCTGGCGTAGCTTCAAGATTGTAAAGGTCTCCATATTTTTCTTGATAGTCAGCAAGTTTTTCACGCATATGATTCAAAACTTTCTTTGTAAAATTTTGAGCTGAAGCGCTTGTCATGTCTGCTCTTACCCATTTTGCATTCAAACACGCTTCGTTCATTCCCACAAGTCCTATTGTAGAGAAGTGATTGTTAAAAGTTCCTAAATATCTTTTAGTGTAAGGATAAAGCCCTGCTTCCAAGAGTTTTGTGATTGTTTCTCTTTTCACCTTCAAAGATCTTGCAGAAATATCCATCATATGATCTAGTCTTTCAAAAAACTCATTTTCATCTTTTGAAAGATAAGCGATCTTAGGCATATTGATCGTGACAACTCCAACCGAACCAGTGCTTTCCCCACTGCCAAAATATCCCCCGGATTTTTTGCGAAGCTCTCTAAGGTCCAAACGAAGTCTACAACACATGCTCCGAACATCACTTGGCTCCATGTCGCTGTTAATATAATTTGAAAAATAAGGGGTTCCATATTTTGTGGTCATTTCAAAAAGAAGTTTGTTGTTTTCTGTTTCTGACCAATCAAAATCTCTCGTTATTGAATATGTTGGAATTGGATATTGAAAACCACGGCCGTTGGCATCGCCCTCAATCATTATTTCAATGAACGCTTTGTTCACCATTGCCATTTCTTTCACGCAATCTTTATACTTAAAGTTTTGTTCTTTTCCACCAATGATAGCTGGCAATTCAGCCAAATCGTTTGGCACAACCCAATCAAGAGTGATGTTAGTAAATGGAGCTTGTGTTCCCCAACGTGAAGGAGTGTTGACACCATAAACAAAAGATTGAATGCATTGTTTTACTTCTTTATAAGAAAGATTGTCTATTTTAACAAAAGGTGCTAAATAGGTGTCAAATGAAGAAAATGCTTGTGCACCTGCCCACTCATTTTGCATAATACCTAAAAAGTTGACCATTTGATTACAAAGTGTGGATAAATGTGATGCTGGCTTTGAAGATATTTTTCCAGGAACTCCGCCAAGCCCCTCTTTGATAAGTTGTTTCAATGACCAACCAGCACAATAACCCGTCAACATCGAAAGGTCATGGATGTGAATGTCGCAATTTTTGTGCGCTTGTCCTATTTCTTTGTCATACACATCGTTAAGCCAATAGTTTGCTGTCATTGCACCCGAGTTTGAAAGAATTAGCCCTCCAACTGAATAAGTAACAGTAGAGTTTTCCTTAACACGCCAGTCAGAAAGTTTTAAATACTTGTCAATGGTGTTTTTATAGTCCATAAGTGTGTTTGAAACATCTCTCATTTTCTCGCGTTGTTTACGATAGAGGATATAACACTTAGCAACGTTTTCAAACCCATTTCTCATCAAAACTTTTTCCACCGTGTCTTGAATGTCTTCCACACTTGGAAGTCTATCTTCAAATTGCTCTGTGAGTTCAAGTTCAGTGATCTTGGCAAGTTTTCTTGCATCTCGCACATCGCCCTCGCCTAAAGACATCATGGCTTTTACAATCGCGCCCTCAATCTTTGTGATGTCATAATCAACAACTCTTCCGTCTCTTTTGATAATTTTTTCCATACCCTTTCTCCTTTTTAGTAGTATCTATGCTTTTCGCATCTTGAACAAAGAATATCACAACACTACATATTGTGTCAAATGTTTTTCAGAAATAATATATATTGTGTTTTTATGCATTTTATACCATATTTTTATTCAGTTGCACAATCAGCTTGTTTTTTGGCAATAATCATTATTAAAACATAAATTTCATTGACTTTTTTTCAATATTTTTATCTACATATTGTTACTATTTTTCGCAAAAAATTGCAGTTTTTTGAATATTCTAAAATTTTTTTAGAAACTTGATATAGTATTTTCGCGATATATTAGTTTTTTCGTCTTTTATTGTCAAGAAGTGTATATCATCAATAATTTTGCAAAACCTAACTCGCGTTTAAAGGAGGTCATAAATGAAAAAGATTAAAATTCTCGCGGGTTGTTTGGCAATATGTGCACTTTTTATTCCATCTTTTAAAAGCTTACCAACTGTCAAATGTGATGCGATAGAGCAAGTTGCAATTCAATCTGATGAAACAGAAAGATGTGCCACTGTGTTTGGTGCTGGTGTGGTAACAGCTTCACCAGACATGGCTACAATCTCTTTGGGTGTGGAAACGCAAAACCAAAATTTAGAGGAAGCCGTCGAATTGAACAACTCAACAATAATTGCAATCGTTGAATATTTGACAAGCAACGGCATCGAAGAAGAAAACATTAAAACGCAAAACTATACAATTTTTCAAAAACATGACTACACTGCAAGTCCAAGATTTTTGGGATACCAGGTGAGTTCAAATTTGGAATTTGTTACAAACGATTTAGAAAACATTGGTTCGTTGATAACAGAGCTTACTTCTCTTGGTGCAAACAGACTGAATGGGATAACTTTCGGTTGCCAAGACATCAAATCTTATTACAATGAAGCCTTAAAATTGGCTATTGAAGATGCGACAAACAAAGCAAACATTATTCTTGGTCAAGGCGCACAATTGATGGATGTGGAAGAACAATATTCATACACTTGTGTTCCATATTCAAAAACAGAAGCGATTTTATCTAATTCAAAAAGCGTCATGACAGGTAAATTTGAGATTGAAGCAAAAATAAAAGCATCGTTTTGTTAATAAACAAACTTTTGCAAACAAAACAATCAAAAACAACATAAAAAAAGCTCTTTCAAGAGCTTTTTTTAATTTAATGAACTTTTTAATCTGTTTTTAACCTCTTCTTCGCCTAAAATTTGTATAAGCTCAAAAAGATCGGGAGCTTCTTTTCTCCCCGTCAAAGCAAGCCTTATATGTTCACATGCTTTGGCTACATTGCCCTCAAATCTGTCTGGATTAAGCTTGTATTCTTTGTTATCTAAAGCATACCCTAATTTGCCTGCAACTTCTTTTACTTTTGCAAACCATTCCTCTTTTTCTTTTGGAAAGGTAAAGCTTTCTAAATAACTGCTAATAAATGTTTTGAATTTTGCCTTGTCCTCAATCAAAAGCTTCGGCTTGTGAAACATATAATCAAAAGTGTCTTCAATCATAGACCATTTGTAAATGTCTTTTCTTGGTTTTGGTCCCTCACGATCAATATTAAAAACTTTAATCGCATATTCTTTATCCTTCACTAGCAAGTCATAAAATTCTGTGTCATAGCTTTTCGCCCATTCTAAAACATTTTCATAAACCTGTTGTGCACTCATTTTTGCTATGATGTTTTTTGCAATATCGTTTAACTTGACAAGATCAAAAATCGGAGCCACGGTTGTTATTTCTTTCACTCCAAACTTGAACTCTTGCCACGGTTTGTCCGGATTGCTTGCTCTCCAATTTTCAAAACCGGAGTTGATTATGTTTAGAAGATATTCGAGCACTGCCGTTTCTGGATAACCTTGCTCAAAATAAAAACTCATGTTGGCTTCTTCATCAAAACGTTTGGAAATTTTTCTTCTGTTTCCGTTTTCTCCTATTTTGCAAATAAGCGGATTGTGACAATAGGTGATGCGCTTAAATCCCAAAGCGTCAAAAAGTTCAATGTGCGCCGGTGTTGAACTAATGTACTCCTCTCCTCGAACTACAATCGTCGTCCCCATGAGAGTGTCATCGATTGCATGTGCAAACGCATAAGGAGGCACACCGTCATTTTTTAAAATTACAAAATCTTTGGCATTTGCCTTGGCCTCAATCTCACCTTTTATTAAATCGTAAAACTTTATTCTTTCTTTACCTGTGTTTTTTGTTTTAAGCCTAATCGCAAACTTTTCACCGTTGTCAAGCTTTTGTTTTATTTCTTCGAAGCACAAATTCCTGCAAGGATCATATTCCTTTTCGTCATCTTCGTTAAATTTTGTTTCTCTCAATTTTAAAACATCTTCCTTGCCCTCAGTTTTACGACAAAAACAAGGAAAAGCTTTTCCCTCTGCGACAAGTTTTTTTGCATAGGCCTGATAAATATCCAATCTCTGACTTTGCACGTAAGGTCCGTAATCTCCAACGTCTTGTCCTTCCAATGTTTGATACTCATCAGGTTGAATTTTGAATTTTTCTAAAACGTTGTAAACAACGTTTACAGCACCTTTTTTTTCACGTTTGAAATCGGTGTCTTCAATTCGCAAGAAAAAAATGCCATCTGTTACTCTTGTTAAATTATAGCTAATGAACATTTGAAAAAAGTTTCCAATGTGCATATTCCCAGTTGGACTTGGAGCAAAACGAGAAACGACTTGCCCCTCTTTTAATTTTCTTTTTGGATATAACTTTTCGATTTGCTCCACATCTTTTGCGTTAGGGAAAAGCAAGTCTGCGATTTTTTTATAGTCCATTTTTACTCCTTCAAATTAAATCGTCAAGGTCATCTTCTAATTCTGTCAACACTGGCTCTTCCTCAGCGCCCACTGTAGCCTTTTTTGGTGCTTCGTATTTCACTTTTTCTTCCATTCCAACGAATGTCGTGTATTGGCCGATCCATCTCAATTTGATGCTTCCTGTTGCCCCATTTCTGTGCTTAGCAAGTATTAATTCAACAACACCTGGCTCATCTTCGGTTGGCACATCATTATATCTTTCAGGATTGTGCAAAAACATAACAATGTCGGCATCTTGCTCAATAGCACCAGAGTCTCTTAGGTCGGAAAGTTGCGGTCTGTGTCCTTCACGTTTTTCGATGTCACGAGAAAGTTGAGAGAGAACAATTATAGGAACGTTCAACTCCTTTGCTGCGACTTTAAGATTTCTAGAAATCTCCGAAATTTCTCCTTGTCTATTTTCTCTCTTTTTATTATCGGAAGTCATAAGTTGAAGATAGTCTATCATAATCAAATCAAGCTTGCCCTCTTTTGCTTTAAGTCTTCGACATTTTGAAAGAAGAGAAGCGGGAGTCGTTAAGCTTGAATCGTCAATAAAGAGCTTTGCGCTTTCAAGTTGCTTAGTAGCAGTCCAAATTCTTTTCCACTCATCACTCGACATTTTTCCAGTAAGTGCATTTTGCATAGGCACCTTTGCAATCGAACAAAGTGCACGTTGCGTAAGTTGCTCTTTGCTCATTTCTAACGAAAACACTGCAACGCTTTTGCCTTCTTTTACGGCAACGTTGGTTACAACATTCATAGCAAAACTCGTTTTACCAACGGAAGGACGTGCTGCCAACAATATAAGGTCGCTGTTTTGCAAGCCGTTAGTGACATTGTCCAAATCTCTAAATCCGGTAGGTATTCCTCTTAATGAAGCAGGGTCTTTAGATATTTTGTCAAACTTGTCTATCACAGATTTTATTGCTCCGTTTGGCTTGCCAATGTGTTCAAGTTGTGAAATTTCTTCTTTTTCTGATATGCCATAAACCTCCGCCTCGGCAAATGCAAGCACTCCTTCACGATCTTCGTCAGAGTAAGCCTTTTCAATTATGTTTTGCCCACCCTTTATTAACATTCTACGCACGGAATTAGTTTTAACTATGTCAACATAAAATTTGTAGTTGACTGCCGATGGAACGACGTTTGACAAAAAGTTTATGTAATCAATGCCACCCACAACATCGATCTTACCCTCTCTTTCAAGTTCTTCGGTGAGTGTAACAAAGTCAATAGGCATGTTTTTTTGAAAAACTCTCCCCATGGCTTGAAAAATGCTACGATGAGAATCGGTGTAAAAATCATCAGGTTTTAACATCGACATTATTTCTGTTTGGCACATAGAGTCAATAATCAGACATCCCAAAACAGCTTGCTCCGCATCTAAATTATGGGGCATCATTTTGTAATCTGGCATACTTTCTCCTTTTATTCAGAATAAATATCCTTTTTCTTAGGCTCGGATTCCTCTTTCTCTTTTTTCTTTTTGTCTATTTTAGCACATATCCCTAAAAATGCCAAATACATAGCACCTGCCAGCACCACACATATAATCATGTTGGCCCACTGCGGAATGTTTGTGTAAGCTATGAGAAGGCCTGCAACTAAAAGTGCTACAATGAAATAAACTACGACAAACCAAACGAATCGTTTCATCGCCTTTTTCATTGGTCTTTTGTCTTTTGATTGCAACATAACCCCTCCTTTTAATTTTCTCCTCTAAGTATCTTGCCCTTTTCACGCAAGCGCATGGTGTGATCGAGTATTGTTTTTCTGATTCTTATATTTTTCGGAGTGACTTCTAAAAGCTCGTCATCTGCAAGAAATTCTATTGCTTCTTCTAGGCTCAAAATTTTTGGAGGTATAAGTTTCAATGCCTCATCGGATCCCGAAGCTCTCATGTTCGAAAGATGTTTTTTCTTGCACACATTTACAACTATATCTCCGCCTTTTGGATTTTGACCGACAACCATTCCAGCATAAACCTTGGTTCCTGGGCCAATAAACAAATCTCCCCTTTCTTGTGCGTTAAAGAGTCCATAGACTATGGCCTCACCCGTTTCATGCGCAATTAATGAGCCGAATTCCCTATATTCTATTTCACCTTTATATGGTTGATAACTATCAAAAATTGAATTTATAACAGCTTCACCTTTGGTGTCTGTCAAAAGTTCACTTTTAAAACCGAACAATCCGCGAGAAGGAATTAAAAACTCCATCTTCATTCTTCCTGCCTGAGGCATCATAGAAACAAGGTCCCCTTTACGTTGGCCCATTTTGCTCATGACAGTGCCGACACAATCTTCTGGCACATCAAGATATAATCTGTCAATAGGTTCACATTTTTTGCCATCAATATTCTTGTATAAAACCTTTGGCATTGAAACTTGGAATTCATATCCTGCCCTTCTCATGTTTTCAATTAAAATCGAAAGGTGCATTTCTCCCCTGCCTCGCACAACAAAGCTGTCGGCAGAATCTCCATCTTCAACTTTTAATGAAAGGTCTTTCACAGTTTCCTTGTAAAGCCTTTCTCGCAAATGTCTGCTGGTTACAAATTTACCTTCAGTGCCAGCAAAAGGAGAATTGTTTACTAAAAATGTCATTTCAATGCTTGGGTCGGCGATCTTTACAAATTCGATTGGCTCGGCCGTCTCTTCCGCACAAATGGTGTCGCCAATGGTAACTTCTTCAAGTCCTGCCACGCAAACTATCTCGCCTAGCCCTGCCTCCTTAACTGGAATTCTCCTAAGCCCCTCGAACACAAACAGGCTGACAATTTTTGCTTTTTGCTTTTTATCCTTATCAAAATAGTTGCACACTACAATGTTTTGTCCTTCTTTTATCTTCCCTCTTGAAATTTTTCCAACGGCAAGTCTGCCAACATAATCATTATGCTCGGCGGAGGAGATGAGAAGTTGCAATGGCAAATTTTCATCGCCTTGTGGCGCAGGTATTGCTTTTAAAATCGTTTCAAAAAGTGGCACTAAATTTTCGCCCATTTTGTTTTTGTCCAAACTTGCGGTTCCGTTCCTTGCAGAACAAAAAACAAAAGGCGAATTTAATTGGTCTTCATTTGCATCCAGCTCTAAAAACAATTCTAGCACTTCGTCAATTACTTCATTTATGCGTGCATCTGGTCTGTCAATCTTGTTGACCACGACCACCACTTTTAAATTCAAATCTAAGGCTTTTTGCAAAACAAATCGCGTCTGTGGCATAGGTCCTTCATATGCATCAACTAAAAGCAAAACCCCATCCACCATTTTTAAAACACGCTCAACTTCACCTCCAAAATCCGCGTGGCCAGGAGTGTCAATTATGTTTATTTTTGTCCCATTATAAATACATGAGGTGTTCTTTGCTAAGATTGTTATTCCTCTTTCTTTTTCTAACGCACCAGAATCCATAACTCGATCTTCTATCACTTGGTTTTCTCTAAACACATTGCCTTGTTTTAGCATTTCGTTTACAAGCGAAGTTTTGCCGTGATCGACGTGTGCTATAATTGCGATATTCCTAATTTTTTCGTTTGTCATAGTTTAATTCTTTCCTTTATTCGTCATAGTATATCACAATTTTTAATAAATTCAATAAAAAAAGAAAAGCTTTTAATCGCTTTTCTTATTTTT
>CASFYE010000027.1 GCA_949298925.1 uncultured Bacillota bacterium | reverse complement strand
ATCTTCACTGAAAATTATTTTACTCATTAATCTTTCTTTGATCTTAAAATTCGCGAAACAATTCTAGTTTAGACGACTTTGGAACATTGGCTGAAATCTTTGATCTCGCATTTAATGTCAGCTCCTCTAAATGTTTTGGTTGCGCCATTCGTTTGCCACTGTTTAATAGTTTCAAAAACTGTTCTGGCCTTTGTGGAACAGCGACAATGCTTCTATAATCATGATTAAGGTTTTCTTTGTTGATTTGCCTTATATCCTCAATTTTCTTTTTTGGATCTCTTTCTTTCTTATATGTACAAATATGGTGATCATTTGACAATAAATAAAGATTATAATATGAAGCCTGCGCAACATTAATTCCATCAACAGTTGGGAGATTGTCTTTATCTAAGAAATATCCTTTTGCACAATACTGCTCAACCAAGCTATCTACTTTCTGCGAAAACTTTGCCTCCATTTCATTTTCCATATGAAATGAAATAATATTGCTTTCAACAAAGTTTTTTACCCGACCATAATATTTCTTCTTGTTTTTTGTAAGTTCTTCCACAACTTCAGGGGTTATACAAAAACATATGTTCCCGTTTTTGTTTTTCTTTGACAAAACATTTCTTTCTAAAAGTTTTTGCAAAGCATTCAAATATTCCTTCTTCGTTGGCGAAGCCTTCATCTTTTTAAAATTTTTATGACTAAATGCAAGATCTATTACAACGCAGGTATCCAAGGCGACCAGCACAAATTTGCTAGAGTTGTTTTTCTTCTTCATAGGTATTTTCTCTTTGGAGCTAATTTTTTCAGCCTTTTTATTTATCTTTTGAAATCTTATCATATTTTTCCCCTCTTCGCATTGTAAAGTTTCCCCATGGCAGATCTTTTGAGTTCAATTAATTCAACAAACATTTCATTTGTTATTTTTTTGTCATCAAGCTTTTGATCCAAAAGTAATATTATGTTTTCAAAATGCTTAATTTTGTTTTGCAAACTTAAACTTGAAACATTTTCATTAATCATCTCGCGGATAGCTTGCATAAATATTTTCATACTCAACCTCTTTTGTCTTTTTGTAGATAAAAAATCATTTATTTAGTTTAATATATTTCAAAATTTTTATCAATAGATTGCTTGCATTTTGTTACTTTTTTAATGATAATTTTTTTAAAAAAATTAAAATTATTGACATGAGTTTACGTTTTGAATATAATTAAATAACAACATCTTGCAAGAGTGGCGGAATGGCAGACGCGCTGGTTTCAGGTGCCAGTGACCTTCAAAAGTCATGTGGGTTCAAATCCCATCTCTTGCACCAAATATGCCATTCCGACACTAGTGGCGGATGGGGTCCCCGAAAACACTCGCTGTTTTTGGGGTTCAGTGGCAGACGCGCTGGTTTCAGGTGCCAGTGACCTTCAAAAGTCATGTGGGTTCAAGTCCCATCTCTTGCACCAAAGAAAAACCGACAGCCATGTCGGTTTTTTTAACAACTCTTAAAGGGACTTGAACGGGCGGTTAAGAAAAGTTGCCTGTGCGCAAGTTTTCTCCGCCCCGGCGTGATAGCGGAAAGTGCTTCTTGCCATAACTTTCCGCGGAGCAAGTCCCATCTCTTGCACCAAAGAAAAACCGACAGCCATGTCGGTTTTTTTAACAACACTTAAAGGGACTTGAACGGGCGGTCAAGAAAAATCATATCAACATATCTTCTACGTTGATCACACATCTTCAATAATCTTTTTTAAATAGTTTTTTGTTGAACAATTTTGATTGCGCAAAACATATCTAATATCTCTTTCGACACTTTGCGAAGTAACATTGTATTTTTTTGCAATTACAGGAAATACTTGCTTGTAAAGAGGCAAGTTTCCTCGCTTAGACGAAAAAATTGTTATCGCATCAACAAGATACTTAAATCCTTTTCTTTTTTCGTCAAGTGAACTAAGCTTTTCTAATACTCTTTTTTCAAAATCCAAGATTTGCCTCCTTTTGTCTGTGACATATTGTTACAAATACTATATTAACTTAGTGGTAGTATAAAGTCAAGAAGAATTGACAATATTCGACAAAAAGCAGGTGATTTTATGAAAGGGTTAAAAGAGATAAGAAAGAAAAAGGGCTTAAATCAGCTATACGTTGCAACAAAGCTAAACATTTCTCGCGAAGCGCTTTCATATTACGAAAACGGAAAAAGGGAGCCAAGCTTTGCTACTTTAAATGCAATGAGCAACTTTTTTAATGTTTCTATCGATTATTTAATTAACGGCAAAGAGTTTACAAAAAAATAAAAACAGCAATCTTGCTGTTTTTTTATGCCATTCTTTTAAACATGCTCGAGAAAAATTTTGTAAAATTTATAGCTTTCAAACAAATCAAATTTGGAAACCACTTCCCAAGGCGCATGCATGGATAAAACAGGAATACCTGCATCGATCACTTCCATACCATATTCCGCAAACACAAACGAAACCGTTCCTCCTCCGCCAGCATCGACTTTTCCCATTTCAGTAAATTGATATTTAACATTATTTTCGTCCATCAACTTTCTTAAAACGGCGATGTATTCTGGATTTGCATCGTTAGAACCGCTTTTCCCCTTGCTTCCCCCATATTTACAAAAAGCGATACCGTGATTAAATCTTGCCTCGGCGAGCTTGTTCGATGGATCTGGCCAATTCGGATCAAAAGCTGCGGTAACATCACAAGATATAACTTTACTTTTGTTTAAGCATCTTTTAAACTTTAATTCATTATATTCTCCTGCAAGTGCCATAACTTCCGCAACCATGTTTTCAAAAAATTTGCTTTTCATACCCGTTGCACCGATAGAACCAATTTCCTCTTTGTCTGCCAGTACCACGGCTTGCGGACGTTTACATTTTGAACTGTTTAGCAATGCTTTTATGCATGTAAATGCCAATGCACGATCGTCATGCCCATATCCCATTATCATGCTTCTATCCAAACCAAAATCCCTTGCCTTGCCTGCTGGAACAACTTCGATTTCCGATGAAATAAGATCATCTTCATCTATGTTTAAATTTTTTAAAACATTTAAGAACGCCTCTTTTGCACCGCCATTGCCAGTTTTAGTTCCTGCAACCAAATCTAGCTTTTCGCCTTGTATGTTGCCTTGTGATGTCGCTTTGTCCAAATGTGGCAACAAGTCAGTAACTCCTAAAACTGGATCATCTTCATCTTCGCCTATCTTAATATCAATTTTTGTTCCGTCCTTCTTGCACACCAAACCGTGCAAGGCAAGCGGCAATGTCGTCCACTGATATTTTTTAATGCCTCCATAGTAATGTGTGTCGAGCATACAAAATTCACTGTCCTCATAAACTGGCCTGTTCTTCAAATCAAGACGCGGACTGTCAATGTGCGCACATAAAATGTTCATGCCGTGTTCAAAATTAGAAGAGCCCACTATAAACGCAACGAGTGCTTTGTTCATATTTATAGCGTAAACCTTGTCTCCTTTTTTTAGAATTCTACGTTCCAAAATAGCGTTTTCGAGTTTAATAAAACCATTTTCATTTAATAAATTTGAAAAAAATTTAATGCATTCACGCTCGGTTTTTGAACCACTCAAGAATTGCTTATATTCCTGACAAAATTTTTCTTTTAAATCGTCTTCTTTGGTATTTTTTTTCTCATTCGTCAATTTAACTTTTCCCATAAATTTTTCTTCCTCCATATTCTTGAATCGCTTTCTATTATTAAAAAACGTTATAGATAATCGATGTTAAATATAATTACCCATTTAATTTAATATTTGCATTTTTTATTAAATATTTCGCTTTTTAATAAACAAATGTGTTTATTTGCAAAACAAAGCTGATGACGGCGCATAACTTGCTATCCAAATGTGTCAAAAAAATTTTTAATAAAATAAAAAAAATGTGATAGTAAAAATTTTACATCACATTATTTTTGTTATTAGATAAAAATCGTTTTTAATACTCAAAAATTTAGCACTTATTTTTAGTAGTGAAATTCAACACTGAAAGCCGTTGGAACATCCTCTAACTTAACACTTTCTGCAATTTCAACTCCAGCAACAGCAAGCACATTGTTGCCGTCTGCCAGCACCGGAAGAAAATCCCTTTTCCTTTGCGGAATTTTTTTGTCAATCAAAAATGATTTCAGTTTTTTTGTTCCTCCACCAAATTTTGTAAAGACATCTCCGTCTGCTCTAAATCGCCAAAAAGCACCTTTGGGAACTTTTCTGTAATCAATGTAAATCACACCGTCTTTTGGGCTAAAATCTTTAACGCGTTTCACAATCATTTTGCCCATACATGGCACATCAAACTCTCCACACCTAAATTCACATTTAAATTCTGGGACTTCAATTTTTTTGTTAAAAAGTGTAATATACTCATAGTCTTTTACTGCCACAACATCGAAAGGTAACGAAACGCGTTTCCCGTTTTCAAAATCCGAGGCAAGTGCCATAATCATGTCAACATGCTTTCTTTCAAAGTCATACTTAACTCCGATTTTCTTTAAGGCTTTTATTATCATTCTTGAAATTATCGGTCGCTTGTAAAGAAAATAGCTAAGTGGCAATTTGGCTTCTTTCTCTTCATATATGACCGCATCATCATAGACTTGTGAATTAATAAAGTCATCGTCTTCTTTTAAAGTCGCGCCAAATTGACAGACCGACTTTATTACAGCTGGCCACTTTTTCGAAATCTCTGGCAAAATCACATTTCTTAAAAAATTTCTCGAATAATAATTGTCATTATTAGACCTATCCTCAACATAGTCAAGATTGTTTAAATTTACATAATCCAGAATCTCTTCCTTCGAAGTTGTCAAAAGTGGACGAATATACCTGCCGTCACGAACCGCTTCCATACCTCGTGCGCCCGCCATTCCCGATCCTCTAAAAATGTGCATCAAAATTGTCTCAGCCTGATCGCTCAAATGATGCGCTAGTGCCAGCTTGTCGATTACGTCCTTTTTAAACAATGAATCAAAAATAGCATAGCGCCCTTCTCTTGCTGCTGTTTCAACGCTTATTCCTTTCTCTTTTGCAAGCTTAAGGGATTCTATCCTAAATTTATAAGAACGAACACCCATTTGTTTGCACATTTGCAAAACAAAATTTGCCTCATCACGAGACTCTTCACGTATGCCATGGTCAATATGAATTGCTATAACCTCGATGTCAAGCTTTTCTGCATTTTCTTTAAGGAAGTGTAAAAGCGCGATTGAATCACTGCCTCCGCTCACTCCCACACCAACCCTATCACCAGGGCTGAGCATATTGTTTTCTTCGATAAATTTCAACACGTTTTGCATATAATAAAACCTCGTGATGAAATTATACACAAAAAAATTTTATAAATCAAGACTTATTTAAAAAAATTACATCATTTTTCTCAAATATCAAAGATCTTTACAACCATAACGGTCATATCATCACGAGCATTTCCATCGTTATTAGCTAACGCCTGCTCTAAAATTTTGTCTGCTATCATTTGTGGATTTTTGAAATAGCAAGATTTTACAAAATCTTCAAACGCTTCATCAGTCGCAAAGCTGTCACTTACGCCATCGGTCACAAGAATTATGTTGTCACCCGAACTCACAACCATTTTCTTTGTTGTCGGGCTTACTTTGTCAACTATACCAAGTGGGAGCGCCCCACTTTCAACTTTTGAAACGCTTTCATTTGACATTATGAGAGAAATTGGCGAAGCCATTTTTATAAAATCTGCAAAACCATTTTTTAAATCTAACACACAAACATCTAACGCTGAAAATTTTTCTTCACGTTGTAATGCTAAAAGTTTGTTTGCACTAGACAAAACAACGTCGCTGTCAAAGCCAGCTTTGTAAAAATTTTCGATTAGACCTATTGCAATTTCGCTCGTGTTTTCTGCATCTTTACCACTACCCATTCCATCACAAAGTGAAAACATAAAACGGTCACCATTTAGCCTTTGCACACTGTGGCTATCTCCACTTCGAGAGCTACCTGACTTTGTCTGTTGCGCTATTGCAAAAACACAATCATATTTTGAAGATGTCTTTAAGCTTAATGTTGTCCACCCTGGTTTTGTAGAAGGAAACTTTTCATAAACGCCCATTTTCGATTTACAAATTTTACCTATTATGTCAGGTATCTTCAATTTTTCGGCATCTGCGCTACGAACCACCACTGATGCCTCGCAAGTTCTTGCATCTCTTTCAAACACAATAACATCAGAACATACAATATCGTTAAACAAGAGTTCATCAATTATTTTTCTTTCTCTGCGACCATCAAAAGATATTTCAGTGTCAACTTCTTTTGAAAGATCTCTCATTACACTCGATATGCCACCAAGTTGCTCTGCTATTAACATTTTAGACATGTCAATATTGGACAACATCCCGCTGTACGATTTATATTGCCTCGTCAAACTGTTTGTTGCAGAGATGATGCCATTCAACCTACCGCATCTCGCGTTTAAATATGAAGGAATATCTAAAAGTGTTATTTTCCCTTTATCAAACGCTATTGTTACCATCTCATCCAAAACTTTTTCAGTTTCCAATTGTTGCGTTCGATGACACCTTGCTCTGTCGGGGCAACTTTCACAATTACGAGCGACGATCTCATCTCTTAACAATTTTTTAACGTCATTCTCGCTTAGATTTTGTTTTACCAGCCCCCTAAAAACTTTGTCCATCTCTCCAAAGACGTCCGACAATGAGCCAAGCCTACGCTTTAACACTTCACGATTTCTGTTTACAACATTTTTAACAGCAATTCTGTCGCCTTTTAAATCAAACACTCCTTTTATTGAATCATACAGCTTGTTCGGAATTAAAACAAAAATTAAACAACTAATTGCCGTAGGCAATATTAATATCCAACTAAAATCGGGATACAAATCGAACAAAAAGCCAATGACAATTTCTGTTGCCAATAAAGAGATTGCAGAAAAGTATTTACGATAAGTTTTGAAAGGTGATATTGCCAAAGCCCACAACATAAAAGGTGCGATATAAATTGGATTAAGCGTGCTTAATAATGTCCCGAGCCCCAGTATAGCTGCCACAAAAACCGAATAATAAGTTTTCGAACAATAAGTTATCGCAAGTAAGACAAAAGACACAAAAAGTTTTAATAACGAAAACCCATATATTTGAACAGGGACAAGTCCGCCGGCAATAGCCATAAGAATTATTCCCCCGCTGATTAACTCAACGGCAGAGAGTCTATAATTGAACCCCCTAACAAATAATGCTTCAAAAAAAGATATTGCCCCCAACATAAACAGCACACCTAGTGCACATGATGCAACCGAATAATAAATTGAGCTGATGATTCCCGATGTTGCTGAAAAAACAATAGGAACAATTTGACTTAAAAAACAATAAATGCCGAGCTCCCAAATAGGCAACGGTTTTTTACAAAAATAATGTATGAGATATGGCACTACCAAGAAAAATATCGCACACAATGTGTTAATAATGTTTACCAAAGAATAATCCAACACCACACTTGCTATTAAAAACGCTGGGCACACAAGCCAAATCTTTTGATTTGCCCAGACGAGTGCAAACATCATTGAAAATGCAAAAGGAAAAATTACGCCTGCAATTGAAGATAAATTTAAAACAAAAAATAAACCTAAAAAGCCTATTCCTAAAAACAAATACTTAAATTTTCCAATCTTGCTCATTTTTTTCTCCTGCAAAAATTATAAATAATCAAAAAAAAACTGCTTAAAAGTTTTTGCAGTCTTTTTGTCT
>CASFYE010000026.1 GCA_949298925.1 uncultured Bacillota bacterium | reverse complement strand
TTATTTATATATATTATATTATTTTGTTTTTGGGAAAAACTATGTTAAAATGTCTTTGTCAAATTATGGCGAAAGAGGTGTTTGATATGAACAAAATTAAACAAATTTTTAAGTTTTCTACTTTTGCTTTGCTGTCATGCTTTCTAGCAGGAGGCGGGATTTTAATGACCACCATTAAACCTGCGCCAACAAACGCACAGGTTGTTGAAGACAACATTACCAACAATCTGCCCGTATTCTTTGATAACAATGACCATCAAAGCGAGGTTTATTTTTCGCCAAACGAAAGTTCACCTGCAACGGTAAAATTTGACTTTATTTCCCAAGCCGACCGTAACGCAGATGGCGAAGGTGATTATATTTTTAAAAACGGTGATGAAGTATTATTTCCAGAGGATGATGGTTATGTAGAACCAACTGCTACGCCAAGCTCGAATTATGAACCTATCAAGATCTATCGTTATTATCCTGATGGCTCAACAGATGGCACACCTGTCAACCCAAATCATTACTATTACATAGACATAAACTCGATCGCCATATCGCTAAACGGTGTGCCCCTAAATTACTGCGATAGTGAAGGCTATGGTACCGTTGATAATTTTATTCTAGAATCTAACGCGCCTTCTTATTTTGATGAAACCTTTTTCCCTGAATCTCTTGACTTTGAAATTGCCTTAGACACAACACAGGACACGACTAATGGCAATGCACATGTTGACACCGATGGTGCCACGCCAATATTATACATCTATGAAGAAGGTCTTTTAAACATAAACATCGGCTACACTCTTTATGATGTGAACTTGACTAGCACCGTGACAGGTTCGCCCAGTGAAACACAAACGACCTTAACAGGGCAAAGTTTGGACTATTCTATATTTTTATTCAACAGCACTTCATATTTTGAAAGTAACACTTCAAAAACTCCTAGAGTCAATTATGACATGAATTTGATGACAAGAACGCCGAGCGACTCTTTAACTCACAGCTACAACTATTTTTATAATTACTACAAAACGGGATCGGACACACAATCAGGGCTTCCTTACATCAACTATGACCCATATAAATATGACCTGACCATAACCAAATCAATAAACAACACCACTTATGTTGAAACTGTCGAATTTAATCCAGAAACACAAGAGTTTTTAGTGCCAAGTTTTGTTCACACTGTCGAAATGAAAGAAAACAAATTGTATGTTTATTTTAACGATCTTGGGCTTTACAACTTTCACTTTACAATGAAATACTCATTTACAACCACCTCTGCGACAAGTGGAAGTATTTCGCACGTTTACAATTTGTCAGAAACGGTGAAAGACCAAAAGCTTTATATTTTCGGCGCACAAATGTATTACACAAATTATGAAACAGGAGCCTTTTCCGAATTTAAATCAATCGAAGAAAACTCGATTACTCAATCGGCAGATATAACTAGACAACTTAAATCTTTGTCTGATGGAACTTCTGCGCTCGCTCCTCAAAATGCTACTACAACTACTACAGGCGATGATGACGGCGATGATGACGGCGATGATGGCAATGCTTTAAAAACTTATATTGATAGTAACCCCCCAGTAGTAACTGATCAAACACCTATAAAAATTTCTACTTACGCAACGATTACAGAGGCAAAACTCTACAAATTAAATGATGATGGCGTTAATTGGGATGCAGGAACCACAATTTCAACAACAAAAAATATAAGCGAAGATGGCACTTATTTGCTTGCACTATCCTATAACTTTGCTAATTACACAAATTCGTCAGGAATTGTGGACACAACCAAAAAATTTTATCAATACTTTTATTTTAAAATTGAAAAAGAAACTCCTTCCGTTAGCGTAACAACTGTTGAAGATGGGAAAAATCTAGCTTCTGGGCAATACACAAATCAAGATGTTAAAATCACTTATGATGCTGAGTCAAGCGACTTTGATGCAAATGTTTACATCTACCTCTCTCAATATTCTTTTTCAAACAAAATCACACCTCAAAAAAGAGAATTGATTTATCCAAAGAGTGAAATAACTTTAGGAACCTACAACGACGATGGCTCAGTGGTAGTCGAGAGCACCAATAATGGCAGATATGTTATAGAAATTTACTATGGCAAGAATGCATTACAGCAACAACCAATAACACGTTCTTTCACAATTGACACAGAAGAGATCTCAGGATTGCAAGCTTACACGATCGCGTCCGCTTCGAACAAAAACTACGCGGAAAGCTTGCTTGAATCACAAGCTCCAAATGGATATGGCGTCTCGACCAACCAACCGTTTGCTTTTGGTTGGGAAAATGTGAAGCCGAGTGGTGCGAAAACACAGGCTTGGGTGAAATATTATCCTTTAAAAGGTTACGACGATTACTACACAAGTGCGACAGCCTTAGGAACTTTAATCTATGACCTTTTAAGCAATGAGACTTTGGCTACGACAAAACAACTCGATTTAAGTAGCGATCCTGAGTCTAAGCCTAATTGGACAGAATATTCCAATTCTAGCGTTTACCCAACATCGTCTATCCCAGCAGAGAACGTAAAAACACCAGCTGGTCTTTACGTTTTCCAAATCTTCGATGACGCTGGCAACACTGCAACAGCATATGTGTTCAATGACAATTCCTCACCTGTTTTCGCAATTCAAAAAGAAGGGCTTGGCTACAGTTTAATTTCAAACAATGAAACCATAAATTCAAATGCAACTGTTTACTGGTCAGACACAAAAGCTGTTTATTTAAAATTACCTGCTAGTGAAACCATCTCCTACGACAATTATCCTGAGTCGCTCATAAAAAACAAAAATGACGATTATGACGAAAAACTCAAAGATTTGTTTAACGACTTCTTTGGTGGGCAAACTCAATCAAACGTTAAAAACCTGACATTTTTGACCAATTCGGACAGAAGTGGATATTACTTAACCATTGACATCTTAGACGAAATTGCCTTTGCTGAGCGTTCACCCGAAAACCTTGTTTTAGCAACTTTTGAAACAAATTCATATGAAATACAATTTTCTTATTCTATTCATTACACACAAGCAACTGATGGAACTTTAACTTTTTATAAATCGACAACTGTTGACGACAACACCTATGAAAATATGTTGACAGGCGAAAATGCGTATGCCTCAAACGGAATGATCGACAATTTAACACTTAAAGATGCAGAGATCTATCAAACTCTCACAAACGAAGGAGAAAGACTGTTTTATTATGGTGTTCAAAATTCATCAACGTTGACTCGCCTCGACACAAACACACAAGTGACTTTGTCAATTCAAGACGAACAAATAGTAATAGAAGGCTTGATTGCAAGTTCAGTTGATTTCGTTGATATGGAAGGCACTTACAGTTTCCTTCTCCGCGATGCTTCAAACACAAAGGGCTTAAACGAACAAAACAAACTTGCTAAACTTTCAAACTATCCTTCGGCTAGCCAATATATAACCGTTTCAGCTGACACATCTTCCGTTCAAATCACCTACAAAGATGGTCAAAATACAAATAATCAATTGTTTTTAGCTGGATATTACACTGCAAGCGGTTCGGGAGAAACGTCTGAAAGATCTAGTTTTTACACTCCTACTTCATATGATGGAGTTTTGGAAATATCTTACAAGCCTACGGTTGAAACAACACAAATCGACAAATTGACTTTGTTGTTTTACCCTTATGAAACAAAAATTTTCACATATAAAACTGCAAGCGGAAATGTTAGGCTGTCTTTCTATCAAACGCTTTCCGAAACTGCCACCACTTTCGAAATTTACGACTTTGATCGAGATGGTGCATTTACAAACGATACCGTTAAGACCTACCAAATTAACCCTTCAAACAATTACACCTTAGCTGGAAAATATGTCTTGACTAGAACTTACAAAACTGGCGAAAGTTACACTGTTGACAAATTCGATTACGCAACACGCAATCTTACAGCCATTGTTGACAGAGCCAACGTTATTTCTGAGAGTCAAGCGGTTACTGCCAATTCTTGTTCGTATGTTTTGAAAAACGGTGACGGAAATAATTACACTTTGACAATTTATGAAAATCTCTTTGTTTTACAAACTAGCGACACGTCAGCATACCCTATAGATGCAACAACAACGTTCTATGGCAATAATCTCCCAGAAGACGAATACTACAATGATATCAACAATGTGTGGAAAGCTGGTGACAACATCAAATACTTCATAATGCCAGAAAATTTTGAATTTACTTCGCTTACAATCACTTATGATGACAAAACTTACACTACTAATGGTGTAACACCAACAGAAGGGCATGTTTCGACTTTGGAAAGCGTCATTGGTGGCGACATGTTTGTCAACATGTATGACGATCAACCGGGGGACTTGACTATCCTTTCTGTAACATTCCCTAACGTTTCAACAACCGATAGCGTTGTGCTGGGGTCTGGAGAATCCTTCTACACAGGCGACCAAAGTGATTTGGGCAATCAGTCCCCTAGCTCAATGTTTGAAACAAACAAACTGCCTGTTAAGATTTACATACCACAGTTTAAATACACTGTTTACAATGAAGAAAAGGATCCTAACAACAATTTCAACATTAGTTACACTTCTCACGAAAATCCTGACCTGTCTTACTATGATCAAGAAGCTCAATCCATTTCTTCAATTTCAGCTTACAAACTTTATGCAGAAATAACAAGCAACGATGGAACAAAATACACCTCCAACGGTGCCGATGCAAACGGTTATTTGACATTTGTAAATTCAACCGGACAAGTTGTAGATAAGCTGACAGAAGCCGGCACTTACACTGTTAGTATTACTCAAAATTACAATGGCAGTGGAAGCGGAACAGCAAATGATTTTAGAAAAACTTACAAGTTTTCATTTACTATTCAAGAAACTCAACCAGCTTTCGATTTGTCCTCATCTGGCAGAGAGTTGAAAACCCTTGGAGATGAAAATTATTACACAAATCAAAAAACTTTTACTGTTTCATGGCATGATGAAAACTCAGTCTACATCGCAAACATCGACAAATCACACATCAAGCTCGAATTTTCAAATAATTATTCGGATATGTTGGTTGATGTTTCATCTGGCGCGCCAAAAGTAACATTGGCAACTGGGGGAACAGATGGAACAACTGAAATAATCCAAAATGCATTAAAATACAATCAATCTGGATTGAATCACACTTTAACACTTGATTTTGAAAGAGCCAATATTTACAATCAAAACATGAAAACAACGGTTATAATGCAATTTGTTGGACACGACGATAATTACTATCAAACCACCACAAAAACAGTAACCATTGACAAAATTGCTAGTTATGACACTTTGGATAGTTTGATTTCAAAATTGACCGATTTTTCAACATCTTATCTTTCGTTTAATGATTCGAGCCTAAGAAATTATTATAATGTCGAAGGTTTAAAAGTAACAGACAAAAACTCAGCGACTTACAACACAACCGTTTCAACGGGAAATTTGAAATACTATTCTTTTATGGTTGACAAACAGTTTTTACAGGACCTTACTAGCAAAGTTGAAAGCAATTATTCAAGCTCTCATAACGGAAAAACAGTTTATGCTTATTACAGAAGGATTGAAAATCCTTATGACGGAACGTTTACTGAGACAGCATACGACAATTTTGCTGAATCAAATTTTCAAGAATTAAATGCCGATCTCGAATCAAATAACTATTATGAAATAGTAGAACAGGATTTGGCAGGCAACTTGACTATTTACTTAATCTACTTGTATTCAACAGTTTCAGACGATGGATTTAGTGGAACGATAGACGAATACGGAAACGTCTATGACAAAGATGGAAGTGATGTTAACACAACTAATTTACAGGGCTTGCAATACAGCGATGGCGAAAGATTTGTTCAAATAAGCGATGCTCAAATTTTAGCGCAGACTTCTGGCAATAGAATTGTTGAAATGTTTGCATCAAAAAACTTCAATTTGTTAGATTTAAACTTCCGTGGTGACGAATGGCTGACATTGACAATATCCCATTCAAATTATCAAACAAAAAGCTATTTGTTCTCACCTTGGTTGTCAACAACAGGCAACGTGCTGGATATGCAAACAGGAGCTCAAGTTTCTTATGAACAAATATTCAATGATTTCACTTCTGGCTCAGCAAGTTCGCTTGAAATAAGTTTACAAATTTCAAACCGCGCAGACGGTGGCAAACTCAAAACCGAACTCAATCTCGCCAATGGTGCAAGTTTAAGCGCAAACTATTCAAACAGCCAAACGGAAGAATATCTTTCAATAAGACGATCTGAAATAGTTTTCCCTGTTGAAATCCAAATTCAAATAAACAACGACGAAATAGTGTATAATGTCACAAACGATCCTAACTCTTTGGCAAATTTAAAAAGTTCATCTTATGCTTATTTGAATAACTGGGCAACGTCAAATATTGCATTCACCTATGATTTAGAAAGACTGACTTACAAGTTTATAACCACACCTGCGAGCAACACAAAAGTTCGTTATCAAATAACAGACAACTTTGGAAATGTTACAACTCTTATTCATATTTTTGGAGAAACATATTTCGAAAAGATTTCAAGCACTGGCAATCTTTACCAAGATTTAATTTCAAACTCAGCTTTAAACGATGGCAGTGAAGATTATTTCATTTCATACGTAAGTAGTGAAAACATCACTTATCGTTACAATAACTCTATATATTTCGTTCAGGCTTACGAGTTTAACGGAAGTGAATGGGTAGAAACAGCAGATTATACAGAATTAAAAAGTGGCAACATAGTAGCTTGGACTTTTGGCCGAGGTAAAGACCTACAAACAGACAAACGCTTTAAACTTTGTGTTTATGAAATACCAGCTGTTGCTAACGAAGGTTGGGAACCTGATGATGATGAACAACCTGTTGACACACTTTTCTTACACATCTACGAAATTCGACCAGAACTGAATATTAAAGGTTCGACCGCTACTTACAAACTTACATTTAGCGATCATTATGGTGAAAACATAACAGAAGACTTGTTAAGCGACGATACAACTGTTGAATATTTGACTATCAATGGTAAACAACATAGAGTTACAAGTCAAGGAAGCACTTATGCGCTAAACTTAACTCTAACCTATACCGATTCTTCATCAACCGCTTATCCTTATGAACTGCTATACTATCACCCTGACACAATGGACAACTTTGCAAACATCACGTCCGGCACTACTTTAAATGACACAGGCATCTATTACTTCTTAATCAGATATGTCCAAAATGAAAACTCAGTTTTATCAAACGAATACGAACTCTATAAGGTTGAAATCGTCGATTCAGCGCAAGAGTTTTACAGAGTGACAAACAACGGTGTTAATGTTGACAGAGCTCCTGTTTATTACACTTACGAAGGAACCGAATATTCCGATTACTACATTGTGAACGTAAATTACAATCAAGATTCAGCTTCCGTTCAGATTGTGCCAAACACTTACCAGCAAGTCCGCTTTGCCAAAGACACTATAATCTCAGAAGGAAGCGGAGTCGTAACAGTGAGATATTTGGTTACCAATTATGATGAAAGCGGTAAACCACCATCTTCAACAGGCATTTCCGCTTTCAATAGGTATGTGTTCATCTCTTACATCCCGCCAACTAGCAGTCCTGTGACAAGCGCAGTTTATTACTACAATCAAAACGAACAATTCAATTTGCTTGGTGCATCGTCTATCAATGCAATCGTCTCAGCTGAAAACACAAATCAAAATACAGTAACATTAAGATGGGCAAAAACTTATGGAATTTCCACCAACTATGTTTATATTAACATACTAAAAGATGGCATTGAGTTCTTTAATTCAGACCCATCAAAAATGACCGACTTGTCTAAATCATTAGTTAGTTATTATTCAGACAACGGCTACAACTACATCACCCTCGACAGAAGCGGAACTTACACGATTTCACTTATCGATGAGGCTGGAAATAAACAGGCGTTTACAACAGGTGTTCAATCACTAAAATTTGTTTTCTTGAAAGATGTGGCATTTTCAATGACTTACACCGATTTAACAACCGGCGAGCAAATCGTTTCTGACCCAATTCAAAAAGGTGTGTTTAACAACGAAGTAACCCTCACCGTTTTGAATATGGCAGAATATTACACAGCATCCTCAACAGGTAGTGGTGAAAACATGATAAGGGCAAAACGCAACGGTGCAACTTTCACAGATTACGAATACGATGCTACTACTCACTCGTTTAAATTTTCAACTCCTGGTTACTACACCGTGTCTTTCGTCGCTACAAGCCAAACAGGGCAACAAGTAAGAGAACAAATTTACAATTTCACTATAATCAATCCTAATGAATCTCGATATTCTTTTGAATTCTCGCCTTACCAAGATTATTATATTACATCTATCATAAAAGACAATCTAGGCGACATATCAAATCAAATTATTGAAAACATGGAAGATTATAATTTGAAGTTACAAACCGTTTCAATCGACGGAAAAACCTATTTGAAAGAATTGATCACGTCATTCTTTGGAATTGGTAGTGGCAGATATACGGTAACAATTTCCACAAGCAAGCCATACAATCGAAACGATTATTCAACTCCATCACAATTGACATTCTCTTATTGGATCAACTCTGCAACAGTTCCTATAGACATTTCCTTGCAGGAAGGTGAGTCAACATCTTCGCCAATAACAGCTACATTCAACGCAGAACGTGTATATCAGGCTGTTGGCGAATGTGTCATAACAATTGGTCTAAACTCTTATTACATCACCGCCGAAAATGCCAGTGCATTTGGCATAGTCACTGCTCCACCTATTGACAAAAGTGGCACACATTTCATAACCGTTCGGTCTATGAGTGGCAACCTACTGTTCAGTTATAAAGTCATAAAAACTGAACCATTAAATGGTTGGGCAATAGCCGCAATAGTGATAGGTTGCGTGGTAGCAATTGTAGCTGTGATAATAATTGTTAAACTAAGGAAGAAGATAAGAGTTAAATAATGTTGTTAGATAAAGCATAAAAAAAATAGCACAAAATGTGCTATTTTTTTATTTGAATTCTAATAAGATTATTAATAATTGACTTAAAAATCATTAAAACCATAATAATCAAATTTGCTATTATTTAACTAACTGCAAAAATTTAGATTGCTAATTAATTTAATTCTTCAGCATAAAACATATCTTTAAAATTCGCATTGTTTTTGAAAAGCTCATCAAACGTCCCTATTGCCTCAATTTTGCCACCATCTAAAAAGAATATTTTGTCAACATTACGAATTGTCGAAAGCCTATGCGCTACAATAACAATAGTGCTTCTTCCTTTCATTTCATCTATGGATTTTTTAATATCATTTTGAGCAAAATTATCTAATGAACTTGTGCTTTCATCGAATATAATAATGGGAGAGTTTCTAAGCAATGCTCTTGCAATCGCCAATCTTTGTTTTTGACCACCAGAAAGTTTTATTCCACTTTCTCCGACCTTGGTGTCTACTCCTTTTTTGAGTGTCGACACAAAATCTTTTAAAGAAGATTTTTCAATAACATCTTGTATCTCTTCGTCTGTGGCATCTTTTTTTGCCAAAAGTAAATTTTCTTTTATAGTCATATCAAAAATATATGGGAATTGGTTAACTAATGAAATTGATCGTCTTAATGTTTCTTTGTCTAAATCATTAATGTTAACGTCATCTATCAAAACCTCCCCTCCGTCAACTTCATACATTTTGGACATAAGATTTAATATCGTTGATTTGCCTGAACCAGATTTACCAACAAACGCAACTGTCGTATTTGGCTCGATCTTAAATGATAAATTTTCAAAAATTTTATTAACATTCTCTATTTTTCTTTTTTTGTTTTTCTGCGCAAGCAATTCTTTTTTTGTTAAATATTTGTTTTCATCAGTTTGTTCATATTCCACAAAAGCATATTTAACATTTTTAAATTCAATTTTGCCCTTTACATTTTCTAAATGAACTTCGCCAAACCTTTCACATACAAAACAATTATTATCGAACAAAGAAAACATACGATCGGAACATATTTTTACTTCTAAAAATACGTCCATAATTTTCCCAATGCCCCAAACTAAAGACGACAAATTATTCTTGCTGGAATAAATAATCATAAAAGTTGCTAATGTTAAAATCGATATGTCGATCATATAAACACCCGCAACTAGAAGCAAAACACCAAAAAATTCTATAATAAGATTTCTTAGTGACCATAAATTCATGTCTTTAACTGCAAAATTGTATGTCGCTTTTTTATACTCAACATAATATTCTTTTGAAATTTCGCTCAATCTGTCTTCTAAACCTAGCGATTTTATATCTTTTTCACTCCTAACTATTTCTGTGGTTAACGAATATATTCGATCATTTTTTCTACGCATATTGAATTTGTTTTTTCTATTCCTGTTACGTCTTATTTTTTCAATGATCATGCAAACAAGAACAATAATCGAAATCGCCAATCCTATATAAATATTTAAGACCGCAATATAAATTATCATAACAAGTGAAGTTATGCTCTCAGCAATAAGATCAATTAGATCCGCCAAATTACTTACAACGCGTTCTGGGTCCGTAACAATTCTTTGAACGAATTTACCAGTTTCATGATCTGCATAAGTTTTTGAATTTAATTTAAAAGCTTGTTTTGCTAGATCAAGATTTAATTCAGCCATGATTATATTGGAATATTTTTGATAAATAATGTTTGAAAGATACCAACTTAAACGCTTTACCAACACTATCCCTGCAATCACAAAAAGTGTAATGATTGCTTCTTTAAACATCAATAAGGTGATTTGTTCAATTGCCTTTGCAAAAAAGATTGTCTGCAAAACTGTTCCAGCACCGCCAAGTAAGTTAACAAAGATGTATGCAAATATACCATATTTATATCTTAATAAATATGATGACAATGACACTTTTTTTTCTTTTGTTTTATATTTTTTCATAAAAAAACCTCCGTATTTTCATACAATGGTTTTTATTAATCTTAATTTTTTGAAATTATTTTAATAAGAACCATTCGTATGGTTTTGTTTAAAATTGAATTGTAAATTTTTAATTGTTTTAACCATTTTGAATAGCTCTCCTTTTTAAAATTTATTTTAAAGTTGTGGTTGTCAACTTTAATCGACCTACTTATAATAACAAGAAATATCTGCTTTGTCAACATTTTTTTTTTAATTTTTTATAGATATAATCTTTTTTTGTTTTATTACATATAAACTTATTTAATTTCTACATAAAAATAAAGCAATAATCTTTTTTATATTTTTGATTATTACTATAACTTTTTAAATTTTATTAAAACAATTTTAAACTTTAAGATATATTTAATGGCTTTATAAATATTTAATTATGTCATTAAACTTTGTGTATCCCGCATTTGTATTAAAATGCCCTGCATTTTCATATACAACTTCTTCCGCATCAATCGACTTTGCAAATTCTTGTAACACATCATATCTAATGTATGGATCATTTTTCGAATAAAAACAAATACGTTTTTTACATAAATCTTTGAAGGCTGAAACATCTTCAAGAAACATCGATTGATTTATTTTGTCAAACTCTAAATTGCCTGTTTTAAATTTGTTTGCTCCGCTCACAGAAATCAACTTTGATATTTTAATTTTGTTTACAACGCAATATTTAATTAAAAAAATTGGCGCAATGCTATGACAAATAAACACACTTTCCTCTGTTATTTTATCCTTAACGTTGTCCAAAACTTTTGCCCAATTTTTATAATTCTGCCCGTTTGGAGTTGGATAATTGAAGTTGTAAACAATGTCGCCCCTTTTAGTTAAAAGTTCTTCTAGCCAGCCAAACCAGTTTTCTCTACTGTTTCCAAATGAGCCATGAATAATAAAATAGTTTTTCATTTTATCTCCTAACTTTTTAATTATGAATATATTATATTAATTTTTAACGTTATCTCCTAATTTTTTATATTATTATACTATATCAAATTTTAATATTGTTAAAATGAATATACTAATTTTACATAAATAAAAAAGGACTTTTGATAAGTCCTTTTTTAAAGTCTTAAATTGATGTTGTAACTTTTACGCCAGGGCCCATACTTGAGCAAACTGAAATGTTTCTAAAATATTGTCCCTTTGCCGCTGCTGGTTTTGCCTTTGTCAATGCATCAATAACTGTTGAATAGTTTTCAAGCAATTTTTCTTTACCAAAGCTTGCTTTACCAATGATGACATGAACGTTGTTTGTTTTGTCAAGTCTATATTCAACCTTACCTGCTTTTACATCAGCAATAGCTTTTTTAACATCCATAGTAACAGTTCCACTTTTTGGGTTTGGCATAAGTCCCTTTGGACCAAGAACTCTCGCCACTCTACCGATTACGCCCATCATGTCTGGTGTTGTTATACAAACGTCAAAATCGAGCCAGCCACCTTGTATCTTTGCAACAATCTCCTCTGCTCCAACATAGTCAGCGCCTGCCTTAACCGCATCGTCCGCTTTGTCGCCTCTAGCTATCACCAAAACTTTAACGCTTTTGCCTGTTCCGTGTGGAAGCACAACAACGCCTCGAACTTGTTGGTCAGCATTTCTGCCATCAACACCAAGTTTTACGTGCAATTCGATTGTTTCATCAAATTTTGCCTTTGCGTTGTTTAAAACGTTTTCAATCGCTTCGCTTGCTGAATAACTTTTTAATTTGTCATAAGATTCAAGCGCAGCCTTCATTCTTTTTCCTACTTTCATCTGCTTCTCTCCTCTTAATCAACAACTGTCACGCCCATACTGCGTGCTGCCCCTTCAATCATGCTCATAGCAGCTTCAACACTGCCAGCATTTAAGTCAGGCATTTTTAACTCTGCTATTTCTTTAATTTGAGCTTTTGTGATTGTTCCGACTTTTGTTTTGTTTGGTTTTGCTGAACCTTTTTCTAATCCAATAGCTTTCTTAATAAGAACTGCTGCTGGTGGTGTTTTCAGCACAAATGAGAATGACCTGTCTTGATAAATAGTTATCACAACAGGAATGACAAGTCCAGCTTGTGACGCTGTTTTGTCGTTAAATTCTTTGGTGAAAGCCGCAATGTTTATGCCATGAGGTCCTAACGATGAACCTACTGGTGGTCCAGGTGTGGCTTTACCAGCTGGGAGTTGAAGTTTTACAACTGCTCCAATCTTTTTTACTGCTGCCATTTTTTCCTCCTTATGTGTGGTGAATTGAGCAGATGGCCACTGCTCTCCCACGATTTTGTATTTTAAACGGTTGCCCGTGAAATACCATTTTTTATTCTTCTACTTTTCGCATTTGAGTGAAGTCCAAATCAACTGGGGCTTCTCTTCCGAACATTTCAACAATAACAGTTGCAATTCCCGTTTCAGTGTTAACAGTTTGAACTGTTCCTATTGTGCCTTCTAATGGCCCATCGATGACTTCAACTTTGTCACCAATTGCCAATTTGGCTTCAACCTTAATTTTTTCAAGTTTGTTTTTACGAACTTCTTCTTCTGTGAGCGCCAATGCTCTCGCGTTTGGTCCAACAAATCCTGTTATGCCACGTGTATTTATTACGGCATGCCAAAGGTCATCACCATAAATCATCTTAACAAAGATGTAGCAAGGCATGCTTTTTCTTTCAACCAATTTTTTCTTTCCGTTTTTTTCTTCAACAACGGTTTCCATTGGTATAACTATGTCAAAGATCCTATTTTGCAAGTTGAATTTTGGAATAACTGCAAGCAAATTTTCCTTAGCAACATTTTCGTAACCCGAGTATGTGTGCAGAGCATACCATTTTGCCTTTGCTTTTGCTTCTTCATGCTCAGCATTCAACTTTTCTTCTGCCTCACTTGCCTCTTTAACTTCCACGTTTTCGTCGATCTTGTTTTCTTCTTCCATTATTTCCTCCCATTAGCCAGTCAATAGCCCAAACAAATATCCAAACAAAGTGTCAAGACCAAAAAGAAGCAACGCAAAAACCAAAACTACTGTTAAAACGATACCTGTCTTTTTGCAAACTTCTGCAAAACCTGGCCAAGTAACTTTTTTTAACTCGCTAGACATCTCTCTAGCCTTTTTTGAAATCTTTTTTTCTTTTGGCTTTTTTTCTTTCTTTTTCTTGTCTTGTTTAGCTAAATTTGTTTTTTCCACTTTTGCATTTTTATCATCTTTTGCAGGCAAAGTCGTATTGCCTAGATTTTGATTTTCAGCAATCACATTTTCGGTTTTTTCACTTTCGGAGATGTTTTTCTCTTTTAAGTTTTTATTTTTCGACATATCGCCTCCTGCGGATTATTTTGTTTCTTTGTGAACTGTTCTCTTCCCACATTTTGGACAGAATTTCTTAATTTCAATCCTTTCAGGATTTGATGCGCTATTCTTTGATGAAGAATAATTTCTTTCTTGACATTCTGTGCAAGCAAGTGTCACATATTTACGTTTTGGTGCTGCCATACTTAACTCCTAACAAAAAAACTAACACCCCAAATGGAAGTGTTAGTGTATTTTAACATAACAACAGTTGTTTGTCAAGAAAAATTATTGCAATTCAAAAAAAATTTAATTCTTATTTTTTCTTCGATTTTTTTCTAAATTCTTTTAAGTCCTGGTCAGAAACAAACGTATCAATGAGCATTGCAGTCTGTTTTTCACCACACTTTTTTGAACTATCCAAATAATTTGATGGAAAATTAAAATCTAAATCATTTGTAAGAACGTACATAAAATAAACTTTTAAAAGTTCTTTGGCAAACAAAAAAGCCTCGTCATAATTATCACCTGACGTCGAAATATCTAGGTCAGGAAAATAAACCTTAGTTTCACCTTCATCAAAATAAAATATTGCTGGATAAATAAATTGTCGCATTCACATTCTCCGTTTAGCTTATTTTAACAAAGTTTTATCAATTTGCCAAACAAAATTATGCAATTTTCTTTATAAAGTTTTTTAATAACAAGCTCTTTTAATTTTTTTTTAAACCAACTTTTTAGTTTTGTATAAAAAAAGCGAGCATATGCCCGCAATTTGTTTGTTAACGAGAAATTTCTGTCCCTGCTTCAATGGATGCCGTCTTTGACTTTTGTGCCACCGGATTGTAAGACACAACCGTAACTCGGTCTTTTAATATTGTAAGTGAAAATTTTGGCATTTCTTAATCCTCCTTAATGACAACCTTACTATATCATAAAATTTTCATTTTGTAAATAGTTTTTTGGAAATTTTTTTATATTTTTTTACGTTTATTTTGAAGGCCTTTACATCTTGTCAGGGATTTCAATGGCCAGCACATCACATGCAGATTCTATTTCATTTAATGTCAACTTTAACAAGGTGGATTTAATAGACTTTTTGTTGGCATCTTGTTCGGAAATTATATGTTCAGCGTTATAAAACGTGGAAAAGTTTTTTGCTAAGTCATACAGTGCGTTGCAAACACCACTTAAACTTTTTTCACAAAATGCGATTTGATAACTATCTTGCAATTTTGCCAAACTCATAATAACTGCTTTTTGTTCGTCCGAATAAAAGGCAAAATTCTCTTTGAAATATCCTACCTTGCTTAAAATCGATTTAATTCTGCAAGCAGTATATTGAATGTAAGGCCCCGTCTTCCCCTCGAAAGATGTAAACTTGTCAATGTCGAATACGTAATCTTTTTCCACAACGTTTGACAAATCTGCAAACTTAATTGCTGAATTCGCGATAATTCTCTTTAAGTTTTGATCATAATCAGTTTTGTTTTGATTTAATTTTTCTTCAACTTTAGCTTGGACCATATCTATTAAGTCGAGTAAACCCACATTGCCACCATTTCTAGTTTTAAAAGCCTTGCCATCTTTACCGTTCATCGTTCCAAAACCTGTATGCCAAAGTTGCTGGTTAGGTGGCGATATGCCCGCTTTTTTGCATGCCCTGAAAATTTGTGTAAAACGTTGAGATTGCCTGCCGTCTGTTAAATAGTGAATTACATCGGGATTGTAAAGTTTGTTTCTGTAATATATAGTTGCAATATCCGAGGTTGCATACAATTCTCCGCCATTTGATTTTTGTATGATAAGAGGTGGCATAGGGTTGTCATAACGTTGCACCTCATCTGGACTTTTTTTAGGCAAAGGAATTTGTTCGCCCTCAACAGCCACATCAACAACGAGTGCTCCTTCGCTTTCTCTCGCAAGCTTTTTTTCTTTGAATATGTTTATGACCGTGTCTATATATTCACTAGCATCGCTTTCACCATTCCACAAATCAAAATCTGCATCTAGAAGTTTGCATATATTTTTTGCTTCCTTGACTGAAACTTCTCTCAATTTTTTCCAAAAAGCGTAATAAGGTTCTTGTTTGTTTTGAAAAAGAAGTGTGAGTTTTTCAGCCCTTTCTTTAAAAGCTCTATCCTCATCTTTTAATTTGCTTGCCTTTGGATATGCTTCGTTCATCACTTCAATATTTAAACTAAGCTCGCTTGATATGTATTTTTCAAGCGTCCCTTCCTTTTCTAACATTGCCATGATCAAACCTAACGGCATTCCCCAATCTCCAAAGAAGATGTCGCTTGTTACTTTATAGCCCAACTTTTTGTAAAGCCTTTTCAACGCTTCGCCAATGTTGAAGGATCGCATGTGCCCTATATGCATCGCTTTACCCAAATTTGGCCCACCGTAATCAATAAAAATATGTTCTTTTTTCTTTGAAAATTTTTTATTTACAATCTCACTAGCAAGTCGTTCCAGCCCTTTTTGAGATAGTTTTATGTTTATAAATGCTGGTTTTGCAACTGAAAATTCAAAGTAATCATTTGCCAAAATTTTGCCTACAATGTTCTCTGCGAGTTCAAGAGGGTTGCTTTTTAACTTTTTTGCAATAGAAAAGCAGGAATTGCATTGGAAATCGCAATTTGGCATATTAGAAAACACAACTTTAAATTCACCTTCAATACCGCATGTTTTTGCAGAATTTGTAAGAATCTTTTCTGCCTCTTCTTTAATCATCTATTTCTCTCCTGTCCTCTATTGCTCGCATAAGGGTTGCTTCATCAGCATACTCCAAATTGCTTCCCATGGATATTCCCTGCGCGAGCCTTGTAACTTTCACTCCTAACGGTTTTAATAAACGAGATATATACAAAGCAGTTGCATCGCCTTCCACGTCTGGATCTGTGGCCATAATGACTTCATTAACATTGTCATCTTTGACCCTTTTTAACAATTCTTTAATTTTTATGTCATTAGGTCCTCGACCTTCAAGCGGACTTATCGTGCCAAACAAAACGTGATAACACCCATTGAACGATTTTACCTTTTCCATCGCAATAATGTCTTTTGGTTCTTTTACAACGCAAACGATTTTTGGATCACGGCTTAAGCATATGTCACAAACAGGCTTGTCCGTATAATTGCCACATTTAGAACACAACTTAATTTTTTCTTTTATGTCTTTTATTGACTCGGCAAAATTTTCCGCACGCTCTTTTGAACCTTCTATGATAGAAAAAGCATAGCGCTGTGCAGATTTATAACCAACGCCAGGCAACGATCTAAAATATTCAATCAATCTTTCAATAGGGTCATCTAACTTAGCCATTCTCACATTCCCGGTATTTGAGGTATTCTCTCTTTTTCTGCTATATCAATTTTAGCCATAACATCATTGATGGCGGAAACGACAAGGTCTTCAAGCATTTCAACGTCATCAGGATCAACCACCTCTTTTTTTATTTTAACACTTTTCAAAGTTTTGTCGCCAAGCATTATTACTTCGACCATTCCTCCACCAGAAGAGCCGTTAAATTCTTCTGCGTTTAACTCTTCCCTAGCTTGTTGCATTTGTTGCTGAATTTTTTGTGCTTGACGCATAAGCTGTTGCATATTGCCTCCGCCAAAACCTCCGCCAAAACCATAAGCCATATTATTTTTCCTCCTCAATTAATAATTTTTAATTTTTCACCAAACATTTTTTCAAGCTTTTGCTTGTCAATTTCAATATTACTAGGCACAATCTCTGTTTTTTCAATCACGACACCAATTTCAAGTCCTTGCCAGCTAAATGCCCTCTCTATCTCCCTTTTTCCATCATTCAATAGCCCCTGAACTGTTGTGTCTGATGTGGAAACAATCAAATTCTTTTCTATAATTTTTACATCTGTTATGTCGCCACACGCCACATGAAGTGCAACGTGCTTGTGTTCTTTTAAAAACAGAACAACCTTTCCCCAAATTTCACGAACATTTGCAGAAACATTTGTCGCGAGTGGCTTAATCAATTTTTTTTTTGAAAATCTCCATTAATGCATGATATTGCAATGTTTTCGACCAATAGTCGCACAGAAAGCGCATATCGCAAATCTGCTTCGCTCGCCACAAAATTTTGCATATACCCAATAAGTTGCTTGTCTGTCGCGCGTTCGCTTTGTTTTATCATCAATTTGACAATCTCATCAGGCAGGTTTAAAATCGCATTTGGTTGAGAACAAGTCTTACAAACCAACAGATCTCTGGCATGCCTTCCTGCGTCTTTTGCAAATATAGCAAGATTTTTGCCTCCATTATCGATACTGTTGATTTCTTCCAGCACCCCACCTATGTCTTTATCTATGATTTTATCAAAAAATTTGATTAATAATTCATGGTCAGTGGCACCAAGCACTTTTAAAACGTCTTCTTTTGTGATATGACCATTTGCATATGCATTGATTGAATCCGCGATTGACAAAGTGTCTCTTACGCTTCCTTCTCCTGCCGATGCTATGAGTTTTACGGCTTCCATTTCAGCATCAATGTTTTCTTTTTTAAATATGTCTATAAGAACTTTGCAAAGATTTTCGACGGACAACAACCTAAAATCAAATCTGGAACAACGGGAGAGTATCGTCGCTGGCAACTTTTGAACTTCTGTTGTCGCCAAAATAAATATCACATATTTTGGTGGCTCTTCCAATGTTTTTAAAAGGGCATTAAAAGCACTGTCAGAAAGCATATGCACTTCGTCTATGATGTAAACTTTATACTTCGCATCTATTGGAGCAAACTTGACCTTTTCGCGCAACTCTCTAATATCATCAACCCTGTTGTTTGATGCCGCGTCTATTTCAACAACGTTTACATCGTTTTCAGCTAAAAGTCTTTTGCACACATCGCACTGACCACACGGCGAACCTGTCTGATTGTTTGTGCAATTCACAGCCCTAGCAAAAATTTTTGCAACACTGGTTTTACCTGTTCCACGAGAGCCTGTGAACAGATAAGCATGCGAAAGCTTGCCAGCCAATATTTGATTTGCTAGCGTTTTTGTTATGTGCTCTTGCCCCACCACCTCATCAAACGTTCTAGGTCGATATTTTCTATATAGTGCTAAGTTGTTTTTGTTTTCTGCCATGCTTTATTATAACCTTTTAAATTCCTCTTTGTAAAGTGTTTGTTTTAGATTACTTTATATTGTTTGCAATGTCTAAAAATTGATTGACGTTAAGCGACAGCTTGCCAAACAACCCACCGTCAATCCCTGCGCAATTTAAAAGTGCTCCCACATTTTTTTCATTCAAGCTTCCACCATAAAGCACTTGAATGTCTCGACTTGCCTTTTCCGAATAGCTTTCGTATATAACTTTTCGAACGACTTTTGCTGCGTTTTCAACATCTTTCACACTGGCATTTTGTCCTGTCCCTATTGCCCAAATTGGCTCATAGGCTATGATCACACTTTCCAGCTCGTTTTCATACAAGCCCCGAACGCATTCTTCAATTTGGTGTCTAATAACGTCAAATGTTTTACCAGTGTTTCGATCTGCCAATGTTTCTCCAACGCAGACAACACATTTAAGCCCATTTTTGAGTGCAGTTTTAATTTTTTTGTTTATGAGTTTGTCTGATTCTTTATATTTTAATCGCCTATCACTGTGGCCAATTATAACATATTCAACGCCGATATCTTTAAGCATTTGCGCGCTTATCTCGCCCGTGTATGCCCCCTCTTCCTCATCGCTGACATTTTGCGCGCCTATTTTTACTAGTGAGCCTTTTGTTAAATACGCAGAAATAGGCAACGAAACAAAGGAAGGGCACAACACAACGTCTGCTCGATTACCATTAAACCCTGCCACAAATTTAATCAAATATTGTTTAGTTTGTGATGGATTTTGATTCATCTTAAAATTTCCAATTAACAACTTTTTCATAAATATTTCTCCTGAATAACATCTATGCCAGGAAGAGATTCACCACTCATCAATTTTAATGATGCACCTCCGCCTGTCGAAATGTGATTTATAAGCTTTTCACATTTGGCCTGCTTAACTGCGCTCACACTATCACCGCCACCGACTATACTGTAAGCTTTTGCTCGTGCAATGGCTTTTGCAATTTTAAATGTCCCCATTTTAAATTCATCGTCTTCATATTTTCCTAGCGGTCCATTCCACACAATTTGTCTCGCTCCCGCGATTTCTTCTTCAAATAATTTTATGGTTTTAGGGCCAATATCAGCGCCAACCATATCCCCCGACAAGACTTCTGTTTCAAAAGGTTTTGCTTTTTTGTCACCAAGGTTGTAAGCTATGTGATCAACTGGCAAAACAAGTCTTTTGCCGAGTGCGTTGATTTCTTCAATAATTTGCGTTGCACTACTAACGCTTTCGGCGTTAATAAGGCTTTGACCCACTGTATAACCTTGCGCTACCAAAAATGAATAAGCCATGGCTCCACCGACCAGAATAACATCTGCCTCTTTTGCCAAATTTAAAATAACTTTTATTTTATCTTGGACTTTTGCTCCTCCAAAAATAGCTACAAACGGCTTTTTAGGATTTTTAACCGCTTCTTCAATGGTGTTTATTTCGTTTTCCATCAAAAATCCTATCGCGTTAGGCAAAAGCCTTGCAACTCCAAAAGTAGAAGCATGCTTTCTGTGAGCAACTCCAAAAGCATCATTGACATAAATATCCGCAAGCGAAGCGAGATGTTTTGCAAATTCTGGATCGTTTTCAGTTTCTTCTTTATAAAATCTAACGTTTTCTAAAAGTAAAATTGATCCATTTGACATACTGTCCACCTGCTCGGCCACCTGCTCACCAATGACTTTATGGGCGAACTGAACCTTTCCAGGAAAGTACTTCATAAGAATCAAAGCTATCGGCCATAGCGAAAGCCTAAAATCAAAACCTTTTGGTCTGCCCAAATGAGAACATATAATTACTTTTGCGCCTCTTTCGACCAAAAAACGTATAGTTGGAAGTTCATTGACAAGCCTCGTCGTGTCAGTTATTCTGCCGACCCTGTTCATTGGCAAATTAAAATCTGTTCTCAACAGAACCCTTTTCCCCTCTAACCCAACCAAATCTCTTATGCTTCTTTTCATCATTCCTCCTCTTCTTGTAGCATTTTACTACTTTTTTGAGATATATCAAAATGTTTAAACTCGGCATTTAACTTTTTCAAACTTTCATCTATGCTTTGGCTCGTTGAAAGAAATCTTTTTGTTTCAGCTTTTGCTCCAAAAGTGTTGGCATAAGCAAGAAAATGTTTTCTAAGATAGAGCGTCAACCATTTTTCAGGATAATTCTCTTTTAAAATATCGACATGCTTAATTATTAAATCAAAAACATTTTTTACCTTTTTAAAACTTAGCTCAGAAAAAATCCATGGTCTGCCAACAGCGCCCCTGCCTATCATAACACCATCTACATTTGTTGAAAGCATATTTTTGTATGAAGCTACGTCCTTAACATCACCATTCCCAATCACAGGAATTGAAGAAAAACTTTTTGCAGTTGCTATTGCCTCCAAATCGACAACGCCAGAATACCCCTGACTCTTTGTGCGCCCGTGCACAGTTACAAAATCTGCCCCACCGTCCTCACATGCTCGAACTATGTCTATCACATTGTTTTTATCATACCCTATTCTTACCTTGGCGGAAACTGGTCTTGTTGTAGCTTTTTTAACTTCGCAAATGATTTTAGAAAGAAGTGTTAAATTTTTCAACAATGCCGAGCCATCTCCATTTTTGACAATCTTTGGTGCTGGACAACCAAAATTTATGTCGATTCCGTCGAACATGCTTAATGCTTCGTTATTCACCGCTTCCGCCATACTCAATGGGTCATGGCCAAAGATTTGTGCAATTTTAAATTTTTCGTATAGATGGACGATAGTCATATCTTTTGTCTTTTTTGAATCATACTTCAATGCTTGCGCGGAAAGCATTTCCGAAAACGTAATTTCAGCACCTTGCAACGAACAAACCGCACGAAAGCCTACGTCACTAAATCCCGCTAGTGGCGCTAATAAAAGATTATTTTCAAAATTTTTGCCTGCTAACAACACGTTTTTATTTTAGCAAACTTTACTATATTTTCAAACTTAAATAATACTTCTTCTTAGATTTTTGCTAATTTTAAAAGCTGCTACTTTTCGCTTTTCAATACAAAACTTTCTTCCCGTCTTAGGATTTATCATCTTCCTTGCAGGCATTTCTTTTAAATAAAATTTACCCAAATTTGAGATCGAAATTGTTTCCCCTTTTTTAAGGGCATCAAAAATTAAAAAGTTGAGACTTTCTATGACTTTTTTGCATTTTGCCAAACTTAAAGATGTGTTGCTACTTAAATTTTCAATTAATTGAGTTTTGTTCATTTTTCCCTCCTTCTATCTTTTTGGCAAAAAACTCTTTAAATATTCCTGCCAATATAGGAAGAGTGAAAAATAAATAAACAAGCCCCCCTAGCAACACAGAAAAGACAATCTGCAGTAACAATGAAAGATCAAAATGCATATTAAAAAGATTTAAAGCGAGTGCCATAGCAAAAGAGGAAAGCAGTGGAAGTGACAAATCGAAAACATGCACTGAAATTTTTCGTTTGTTTTTTAGTAACGCAAGTATGCAAACAACCGAAGACAAAGCAATATTTCCAAGCGTAACCCCAAAAATGTTTACAGTTGGCAAAGCACATAACACTATAACGCAAACGACCTTTGCAATTCCCCCTAAAAAATAAGACAACATTATGTAATTCCACTCCGCTTTTGCTTGTAACAGTGTTACAAAAAACTGTGTCAGCGCGGTTATAATCGTCGACACGACACCCAAATATGTCAAATTGACCGCCACCGAAAGCATATGAGGATCTAATGAAGGATAAACTAACGCGTACAATGGTCTGCAAACACATGCAATACCAACCGAAAGTGGCAACAAAACAAGCCACAAGATTTTTAAAGCCTGTGAAATCGATTTTTCTGAATCCTGCGAAAGTTTTGCGTCCAAATAGGCAATCGACGGCAAAATAGCAGTGGACAGTGAAGTTGACAAGATTAAAGGAAAATTCAATATGGCGCCGACAACCCCTGCTTGAATACCAAAAAGAGATGTCGCGACCGCTTGTTCTATTCCCGCGATTTTTAATCGCGAAACCACAACAAAAGAATCAACAGCTGTTGATAACGGTAAAACTGAAGCGCCTATAGACAGTGGAACCACCGCCTTAACAAAAGATATAGAAGAAAACTTTTCTTTCTTTTCTACACAATTCGATTTTATCTTCATATATATTGCAAGAAAGCCAATGGCAATCACTTCCCCGCTACAAACTCCTAAAAACGCGCCAAAAACTCCCGATTTTAAAGAAACAGAAGAAAGCATTTGTGCAAAAAAAAGCCCCAAAGCAAATTTAAAAGATTGCTCAATTATTTGGCTTACAGCTGTTGGTGTCATATTTTCATATCCCTGAAAAATACCTCGCATTGTGGCTACTATTCCTCCAAATGGAATTAGTAACAACATGATTCTATAAGAATCCACCGCCTGCAAAACCCCCTGGGCTTTTGATATAGGGATCGCCAAAACAAACAGTATTCCTCCGGCAATTGCCCCCAATATGATCGCATATAATAATGCGGTTTTAAAAAGTGAGTTAATTTTCGCATAATCCGATCTAGCGCGCGACTGCGAGACGTTTTTTGAAAGCACCGAACTTATACCTCCGCTTGTAAGCACCAATGCAAAAGAATAGACGGCCATTACCATTTGAAATATTCCAATACCTTCAATGCCAAGTATGTTTGTAAGAGGCAAGCGAAAAAAAGCGCCCAGCAGTTTGCACACTAAACCGCTGACTATCAAGACTAAGGATCCCTTCGCAACACTTTTTTTCATAAAAATATTTTGTTGCAAACGAAAAAAGTTATACAAAGGGTATTTACAAATCAAAAAATATATGCTATAATCAAATGAACAATTCGATGAGGAGGAAATATGGACTATATAAGAAATGTTGTAAATGACCCTAACGTAACATCGGCTTACGACGAAAAATTTCTTAGCATGATCGCATTGAAAATGATGAAATATGTTTATGAAAAACATAATGACGGAGAACGTCGTCAAGAGTATGAAGATTATTTTCAATCTGAAGACAAAATCTTCAGAGCATTGTTGCCAGAAGAAGAAATTCTTTTGAAAAAAGTGATCAACCACTTTGACAAACACTTCGAAGAATATAAAAGCGTGCCATGTTTTGAAATATTAAAAAACTTTAAGAACAATCAAAAACAGGCACCGGAAAAATATTTGGACGATCAAAACGAAATGCGCACATTTGACTTGAAATCTTATTTGGAGCTTCTTTCAAATAAAGATGGATCGATTAAATCTGCAAACGAACTTAAAAATTTGCCAAAGGAAGAAGTTTTAAAATTAAATTCATCAATAGTAAAATTTGCAGATATTGCTGATTCTTGTGCCATTAGATCGGGAAGCGGTTTCGGAATGCAAATGGGAAGATAAAATTTTTCTTTTATTGAAATTATGAATGTAACAAAAAAACTTAGAGTCACCTCTAAGTTTTTTCTTTTAAAAATATTAAGGTCAAATGTAAAACGTTAACAATATGTTTTAAAATTTTTATCTAATCATGGTTTGATTTAAGGAAGCTTCTTTGTTTGCCTGATCATTTGCAGCTTTAATGAAGATGTTAAGATCGACGGACGGCTTTGCCGACACTGGCTTTGGTTTCGCAGGTGTTAAAATTTCTCGCGTCTTTACTTCTGCATTTGCATCGCCTGTCTTTTTAGGCAAACCTAAAAAGACTTTTGGCTTGTCTTTTTTCTTTTCCTTTTGTTTGCTAGCTTTTTGAGGTTTGTACTTATAAGGACTATTCGTTTTAGGAGGTTTGTAAGAAGCGGATTTAGCCTTTTTTGCAGATGATTTGTTAACTGTTGCAACTTTCTTTTCCGGTTTTTTCACCTTGGCGCTTTCGTCAAAAACTTCTATGTCTCGCACATACCCTTTGGCAGACCTCGCAATTTCCTTGTTCTTTTCAAAGAATGTTGCAAACTTGCCATCTTTTAAAAGTTGTTCTTCAAAAAAGTGTTTAAGCCTAAGATGAATAAATTGCTTTTCAGGTTTTAATTTTTCGATTTCATATTGTTGAAGCAGAAGTTCTAACAATTTTTTTTCTTCCTCGCCACCCTTTTTGAGCTTTTCAATTATGTCGAGCATTAAGTACTGCGCTTCAATCTCATAAATGAAACTAGATTGCATAAATCCTTTGTCACATTTTGCTATTTCACTTTCTAGAATCTCAGTGTCATCTTTTTCAAGCTCTTCAATTTCCTCTACCAAATTAAAAACCGTTTTGACTCGCTTTAAAAAATCTCCATCATTTTCTGACACGTATTGTGCCACAAAAGATTTGATCTGACAATCTTCATTAAACTGTTCATCGAAGTATAAATTTGCAATCGCATCTTTGCCTGCCACCCAAGTATTTACACGAAAACTTAAAACGAAAGAACTTATTGTAACTTGTGCGAAAAACGATGTTTCATCTCCGCTTACTATCAATTTTTTAATTTTAACAAGTGCTTTTTTAATTTCTGGCGAAAAAACATATTTCCCATCTGCGGTAAATTGCCCAAGAAGTTTTTGTTTGTTTTTTATTTCAAGAAGGCGAAGCTTGTAATAGGAAATTAAATCTTTATCTTCAATAATTTCATCATTCTCAAATACTTTAAATGTCTCCTTAGCCTTTGTTTCTTCCATATTTTATCCTCTGAAATAATTATATTATATTTAAAACAAAATTGCAAGAGATTTTTGATTTGCTTACTCCTCAAGAAAAGTAAGGCAACTCGGCTTTAATCTATAATCATTCATGGTGATGCCGTTGGCGACACATATGCCTCCATGATTCATAAGACATCTGGCATTACATTTAATTTCCACAGCTTTTGAATCTCTCATCGGAGCAAAATATGGAGTCTTTTCAAACAAATTTTTTGTCGTGTCGATTTCCTTTTTCTCCGAACCATAAACATACGTTTTACAAACAGCTGTCTTTGCTACTGAAAGAGCTTTTGCTCTACAAGTAAAATGATCATTGAATTTACAATTTAATTTTCTGCACCTTATATCCAACTTTTTTCTCCCAAACTTTTATTGACCAAACATTTGACAATTAATCAAAGAAAATGTAAAATTTTGAATAAGGAGAATTTAATGAAAGTTATTTTATTAGCCGATGTTAGAGGCTGTGGAAAAAAAGGAGAAATAAAGGAAGTGGCAAACGGATATGCCCAAAATTTTTTAATAAAAAATGGTTTAGCAAAAATTGCTGACGCTTCATCACTATCGCACCAGAAACAGATTGAAAGTGCAAACAAATTTCACCGCGCGCAAGAACTTGAACAAGCGATGGCACTTGCAAAACAAATGCAAAATTTACAACTTAATTTTAGTTTAAAGGTTGGAGAGAATGGAAAAACTTTTGGCTCAATTACAAGCAAAGAAATAGCTGAAAAGCTTGCTGAAATGGGTTACAAAATCGACAAGAAAAAAATAATTGCCGAACCAATAAAATCAGCAGGCAAATATAACATCTTAATCAAACTTCACAGCGATGTGACAACAAAAATAACAGTCGTCGTGGAGGCGTTATGAAAGCATTAATTTTTACAATGACCTGCGGAGAAGGGCATAATATGATCGCAAAATCACTTGCACAAGCTTGCGAAAATGCAAATGTCGAATATAAAATACTACAAACTTTTGGTTACAATGAAAAACGTGTCGCCAGAGAAAATAAGAAGTTTTTATGGGCATGCAAGTATATACCTAAACTATATGACTTTGTTTGGAATAGACTACGAAAAAAGGATGCCTCTACAAACAAACTCCCATATTATGTAAAAAAATGTTTGAAATATTTTAAAGAACAAATTGCACTTTTTTGTCCTGACATAATTATTTGCACTCATTATTTTGCTAGCAGTGTAATCGCATATATGAAAAAGCAAAATTTACTAAAAAAGAATATTGTAACTTCAACAATATTGTTTGATTTTTGTTTGGCACCATATTGGGAACATTCGGTCGCAGTCGATTACATTTTTCAACCACATCACAACACAACAAATGATTTGATTGAAAAAGGATATTCAAAAGATCAAATTTTGACTTTTGGATTACCTATACGAGACGAATTTTCCAAACAATTTAATAAAACCTCTCTTAGAAAAGAACTGGGATTAAAAGACATTTTCACCGTTTTAAATGTGGGTGGCGGAAATGGACTTGGCAATACTTTGAAATTGTTAAGATCGGTTTTATCAATCAATAAAGATCTACAAATTATCATAATAAACGGAAAAAACAAGAAAAATTATAACAAAATACAAAAATATATAGAAAAAAACAAAATAGAAAATGTTGTTAATTTAGGTTTTGTCAACAATATTGATAAATACATGAAAGCCTGTGACATAATAATTTCTAGATGTGGTGGTTGTGGCCTATCTGAAATTTTTGCCGTCGGAAAACCATTTATAATTCGAGAAAACATGATACTCAACGAAAAAATTAATAAAAATTACTTTATAAATGAAGGCTGTGCCTTAGGTCTTAACAAAATAACCGATGCGGGCAAACAGGTTAAAATTCTAAAAGAAGATACAACACTATACAACAATATGGTTGAAAATATTAAAAAAATTCAATATAATGATCCTGCTAAAAAGATTGTTAATTTTTTAATCGACAAAGCAAAAGAAAAACAAAATAAAAAATGAAAAACGTTGATTTTCATTTTTTTATTATTTATTTTTTATTATTT
>CASFYE010000025.1 GCA_949298925.1 uncultured Bacillota bacterium | reverse complement strand
TTTTGTCTTATTTTTGCATCTTTTGTTGAAGTCTTATTTCAAATTTTCTTGTCCTATAAACTTTTCTATAAGATTTACTGTTTCCTCCAAATCGATGTTGACTATGCTTGTATCAAACTGGTCCTTAAATTTCCTTTCCATTTCATATCTTGACATTCTCACATTTATTATATCTGCGCTCTCACCACGATCCTTTAATCTTTGATACAAAACCTGATCCGGGGCATCTAAAAAAACAGTCTTGCAGTTTTTCTTGCCCAAATACTTTTGAACTTTTATTGCGCCGTTTACATCTAAGTCTTTTATGAAGTTTTTTTTGCCTTTCTTTATTTGTTCTAGTGCCGAGAGCCTTGTGCCATACATTAAATCGGCATGCACATTTTCATATTCAAAAAAAACGCCTTCTTTTATCATCTTTTGAAATTCCTCTTTTGAAACATGCACATAAGCATCACGTTCACCGGGACGTTTTGCCCTTGTCGTAACCGCCTTCAAATATTGCAAATTTGGATGCCTTTTCATCAAAACATCAATGACTGAATTTTTACCAACGCCCGAAGGCCCAATGATTATCGTTAACATTTTGCTCCTTTAAACTTAAAATGCTTTTATAAATTTTAACACATTAATTTTTTTGAAGCAATCTTTTTACATATGAAGATAATCTAAAATTCCACAAGCAACCGCATAACATATTTCTTGGCGATAATCGTTTGAAAGCAACAACGCCTCTTCTTCGCGATTTGACAAAAAGCCAAACTCTATTAAAGCTCCAGGGATTTGCGTGCAATTCAAAATAAAAAAATCTCCTTCATTTGCTTGAGATTTAGCAAAAGCTACATTTTCATACAACGCATTTTGCAAACTTTGAGCAAGGATTTGCCCTCCTTGATTTTTTTTGTCAAAAAAAACATGAGCTCCGCGAGAAGATGTTAATGGAAAAGCATTCATGTGAACACTGAGGACAAGGTCGGCATTGCTGTTTTCAATAACTTGTTGTCTAGCTTCCATATCGGAACGCTTTTTATTTGAAGCGAAAGGCGAATATAAGCCGTTAAGATCGGTCCTTGTCATAACAACATTTAATCCGAGGCCCTCGCATATAGTTTTCAACGTTTCCGCATATTGTAAATTGAGTTCGTTTTCCGTAACTTTACTTATTTTCCCAACACATCCTCCATCTACCCCGCCATGCCCCGCATCAATAACGATGGTAAAACTTTCTTTTGGAACATTTGCGCTGACAACAAACACCGACCCCAAATAAATTAATAAAACCAAAAATATTATCAATATTGACAACATCAACTTTTTTTTCTTTAATACAAAAAATTTCATATTATATTTTATTTTTGCAAATTGTTTATAGAACCCATTGCCTCTTATGAAACCATATATTTTGATTTAAATATAACAAATTTTTAAATAAGGTTGATTTTAAGATTAATATTTGTTAGAATAGAAAAATGGAACAATCACAAAAGAAAAACATGATTTTTATATTTTTGTTTGTATTTTTTTATGGTATGGCGACAGGTGTGTGGTCAGATTTTGCGCAAATATGGCTTAACGAGCAAGAAGTAATAATTTCAAACATAGGGCTTATCGTAGCAGGTGCAACACTATTTGCAGGTCTAGTTGTCATAATCTTAATAAAATACCTTAAAAAATTTAATGAACTGTTAACATTAAAACTTTCATTTCTATTTAAAATTGTTTTTTTAACATTAATGTTTTTAGGCTCTTATTTTTCTATTAAATGGATATGCATTTTAGGCTTTTTGTTAGACTCTATAACTAACAATATAATAGTCGCTGCTGTTTATCCGACAATAGCTTGTATAGTAAAAAACGACAAAATTTATAGCAAACGAAAACTAGTCGAATATTCTGCCGTTGACTTAGGACTTTTACTTGCAAGCTTCTTAATTGGAAGACAAATCGGTTCTTTTTTAATCAATTACGACACTATGATACTTCTCTCTTTAATCTTCACCGTTTGTGCAACTGTTTTTGTGTTATTGATAAAGAATGAAAAAATCTTTTATGCTTCACGCAAAGTAGATATAAAAAAGATATTTAAAGATAAAATTATTAGAGTTTATTTAGTGTTCTATTTTATTGGTAGAGTGGCATATTTTTCTGCCCTAGGAATGCAACTGCTACTTTTGGTAAACTACACAGGGTTTACCTCTTCAACCGGAGCATTGTTTATCGTAATATGCTGTATATTAGGCGATCTTTTTGGAGTTCTTGCACTCAAATTAGCACCAAAAAATGATTATATAACAATTTTAATTAAATTTTCTATAAGGTTCATTTTATACTGCTTAATTGTGATAGTCCCAATAAAAGAAATATTATTAACGGCAATTTTCTTTTCTCTTTTTATATCTCGAGCGTATGAAAACAAAACCGATGGTTTGTATGTTAATAGATGTGACAGAGAAGACTTATTTACTTTTAACAATTTACGATACATAATTGGATATGTAGGGAAAGCAATTGGCGTTCTGATAATTGGTTTTACATTTGAACTTGGGCTGAGGTGCATATTTAGTGTTAGTATAGTGTTCTTATTTCTTCAAATTTTGCTTGGATTATTTTTAGTTAAAATGCGAAAAGATGAAGAAAAATTAATGGACAGAACATGAATAATTGAACAACAAATTTTATATTTGTTAAAAGTCTTTATTACAAATCTAGTATTGACAAACCTTTATTTTTGTGTTAGCATAGGCTAAGAGGTAAAATATGAAAAAATATAACATTGAACAAATTAAAAAAAATTTAAGTATACTTAAAATTTTAAAAAAAGACTGTGCTGTGTTTGGACTTACGTGCAGTTGCATAGGCTTAGTCTTTGCCGGTGTTGGTATGCTTGAAGGAGTTGTGGCTAGCCAAACAGGACTCGCGTTGTCTCTCGCTGCCTATTTAGCTTCCACCATTGCGCAACATAAATTGGAAAAAAAAGAAAAAGAAATAAATGCGACTACTTGTCAAAATTCAAATGCTTCGACAAAACGTTATTTTAATGACGAAGATGAAACTCTTGACAAATAAAGCAACAGCGTTTAATTAAAATTAATAAGAGAGGTAAATATGACGTTAAAAGAAATGTTAAGAAAAATCGACGATAAAACTAAAAATCTTTCAAAAGAAGAAGTAGAGCGCTTAAATGAAGCTATTGATCAAGATATAGAGAATTTTTTTTCTACCGAACCAAGAGAAGAGAACTTAGAAATTCCTGACATTGTAAAAGAAAAATTCCCTTTTCTGTTTGGAAGGTGACTTTTGTTGACAAAAAGCAAAATTTTGTGATATCATAACCACAGAGGTAAAACATGGTGTTTAATTTTAATAACAACAATAACAATTTCTTAAATCACATAAATTTGTGAACTTTTGTTGTGTTGTTTAAAATCACGGTTCACAAACCGTGATTTTTTGTTTATATTAATTTTGAATTTAACGTGTTTTATTGTATACTAGTCAAAACAAACAATTTAAAAGGATCAAAAAATGGATTTAAAAGAAATTCAACATTTGGCAGAACTTTCAAAATTAGAATTTTCACAAGAGGAGCTTGAAAGCTTTGCTTTGGACTTTGCTAGCCTAGTCAATCTTGCTGACAACATAAAGAATGCCGATATTAAAAGCAAGCGCGTTTTAAATGTTTTAGATTTGAAAGAACTAAGAGAAGACAAAGTAAAAGAAAGCTTGCCTGCAAAAACAATTCTTACAAATGCGCCTGTCGCAAAAAAGGACAGTTTTGTTGTGCCAAGAGTGGTGGAGTGAAATTATGGAAATAACAAAACTTTCAGCGGTTGAGCTAAGAAATAGTATTTTAAACAAAAAACTTTCATGCTACGAAGTGGCAAACGCGTTTATCGAAAATATAAAAAAACACGAAAAGTACAACGCAGTTTTAGAAATATTTGACGATGCTTTGCAAAACGCAAAATCTATGGACGACAAAATCGCCAAAGGCTTTCAAGGAAAACTTGCAGGGGTGCCGGTTATAATCAAAGACAACATTCTTTACAAGGGCAAAATTTGCAGTTGTGGTTCAAAATTTTTAAAAGACTACCGTGCCGAATACAACTCCACAGTTGTTGAAAAATTGCTTAATGAAGGCGCAATAATTCTCGGCAGAGCAAACATGGACGAATTCGCAATGGGCAGTTCAACAGAAAATTCAGCTTTTGGAATAACACACAATCCGATTGATTTTGACAGAGTGCCTGGTGGCTCGTCAGGTGGCAGTGCTTGTGCTGTTGCGCTTGATTTGTGCCCTATTGCGCTTGGGACAGAAACAGGTGGAAGCGTAAGACAGCCCGCAAGTTATTGCGGAATTTATGGTTTAAAACCTTCCTATGGCAGAATTTCTAGATATGGCGTAGTCGCCTTTGCTAGCTCTCTTGATCAGGTCGGCATCTTTTCGAAAAACTTAGAGGACAATGCTCTGATGCTGGAAGTGCTTGCTGGTCAAGATGAAAACGACGAAACGAGTGCAAAAGCTAAGGTTGACAATTACACAAACTTTGTAGATGTAAGTAAAATAAAAATAGGTGTTCCAAATGAAATCTTGAATATGACAAAAGGTCTTGACTGTGAAAAGAACTTTGCAAATTTTATGGACTTTCTTAAACATCTTAATTTGGAAGTGGTGCCAGTTTCTATAAAAAACATAGAGCTAGCGCTCGCCACATACTATATCCTCGCCCCTGCTGAAGCAACAAGCAATCTCGCAAGATTTGATGGAGTTAAATACACGAGTCGAAGTTCGACTGCAAAAAACTTACAAGAGATTTATAAGCAAAGCAGAAGTCAAGGATTCGGAAAGGAAGTTAAAAGAAGGATAATGCTTGGAAATTACGTCCTTTCTTCGGGGTTCTATGATGCTTATTACAACAAAGCAAAGGCAGTTCAAGGGCTTTTAATAGAACAATGCGATGAAGCTTTTAAAAAATGTGACGTGTTGATAATGCCTACCGCATTGGGTGAAGCATATGAAATTGGAAGCAAACCTAGCGACCCAGTTGAAACTTACAAAGAAGATGTCTTTACGGTAACTGCTAATATTGTGGGCTCTCCATCCCTTTCAATTCCATTTGGGAAAGGAAAGCACAATTTGCCGTTAGGCATACAATTGTTTGGCAAAAAATTTGATGAAAAAACAATTTACAGTTTAGCTAAATTTATAGAAAAAAACTTAAAATAGGAGCCATTTTATGCAATACGACGTGATTATAGGTCTTGAAGTTCACGCAGAATTGAAAACAAGAAGCAAATGTTTTTGCTCATGCAAAAACGAATACGGTTCTTCACCAAACAGCAATTGCTGTCCGGTGTGTGTTGGCCTGCCAGGAGCTTTGCCTGTTCTTAACAGATTTGCCGTTGAACAAACAATAAAAGCTGGCCTTGCACTTGGATTCGAAATTAATAAAACCGCAATCTTCGAACGCAAAAACTACTTTTATCCTGATCTTGCAAAAGCCTACCAAATCAGCCAACTCGAAAAACCAATTTGCATCAACGGCCATTTGAAAGTCTTTGAAAAAGACATCCCAATAAATCGTATTCATCTCGAAGAAGACGCAGGAAAGCTTGTCCACGAAGGTAAAGAAACTTTTGTAGATTACAATCGTGGTGGTGTCCCGCTAATCGAATTGGTTACCGACGCGCTAAAAGAACCTCACATGCAAACCGCTGATGAAGCAATTGAATTTTTGACAAAATTAAGGCAAATTTATATTTATGCTGGCGTGGCAGACTGTGAACTCGAAAAAGGACAAATGCGTGCGGATGTCAACATTTCGCTTAGGCCAAAAGGTAGCAAGGAATTTGGAACTAAGGTTGAGATGAAAAATCTTATGGGTTTTAAATCAATTCACAGCGCCATTAACTATGAAATAGCAAGACAAAAAGAAATTTTAGACGATGGTGGCACAGTCGAACAAGAGACTCGCAAATGGGACTTCGATAAGGGAGAAAGTTACACTATGCGCACAAAGGAGAATGCAGAAGATTATAGATACTTCCCTGATCCGGACCTGCTAGCAGTGAACATTACAGATGAAGATATAATGAGAATTAAAAAACAGTTGCCACCTTTGCCTGATGAAATAAAAGAAAAATATATTTCTCAGTATGGACTTAGCGAATATGACACTGACGTCATATTGGCAGACAAAAAAATCGCCGATTTTTATGAAGAATGCCTAGCGATCTACCACAAACCAAAATCGGTTGCAAACTGGTTTACGACTGAAATCCTCGCCAGAATTAAGGGGGGCGCCGGCCTTGGCATTTCTAAGGAAAACCTCACTTGGATTATACAAGCAGTAGATGAAAAAAAGATCCAACGTCTAACAGCAAAAGAATTTTTGGCAAACATTTGGGGCAAAGACATCAATGCTGAAAGCGAAGCAAAAAAACGAGGAATAATGGCAGACTTGTCCTTAGACTTCGTGCTTAACATATTAGAAAAAGTGCTACAAGAAAAAAGTTCCGTAGTCATGCAATACAAAAGCGAAAGAGACGAAAAGATTTTAAACTTTTTAGTAGGACAAGTCATGAAAGAAACTAAGGGTAAGGCGAATGCCCAAGAAGTTAAAGAAAAACTTAAAGAAAAATTGGATGGTTAAGGAGATAGATTATGTATAGAAACATGATGCTTAATGAAATAGATGAAAAACTTATTGGCAAAACGGTCGAACTCGCTGGTTGGGTAAACACCATACGCGACCACGGCGGTATTGTTTTTATTGACCTTCGTGATAAAACAGGGATAGTTCAGCTAAAGACTCATGACGACAGTCTACTTTCATCACTCACAAAAGAAAGTGTAATAAGTGTAAAAGGAAAAGTTGTTTTAAGAGATGATGACACAATCAACCTCTCAATTAAGTCTGGAAAGGTCGAAATTGAAATAGAAAATCTGAGGGTGCTTTCCAAATCAAAAGCCATGCTACCTTTTGATGTTAAAGACAGCATGAAGGTAAACGAAGAAGTAAGATTAAAGTATCGTTATCTCGATCTTAGAAACGACAAAATGCAATCCATGTTAAAATTAAGGGCAGATGTCGCTTTTGACACACGCCTCATAATGAGAGAACTTGGTTTCACCGAAGTCGCCACTCCTATCTTAACTGTGCCAAGTCCTGAAGGAGCACGTGACTATCTTGTTCCGAGTCGTGTTCATAAAGGAAAGTTTTATGCATTACCTCAGGCTCCCCAACAATTCAAGCAACTTTTAATGTGCGGTGGCGTTGACAAATATTTTCAAATTGCACCTTGCTTTCGTGATGAAGACCCAAGGGCAGACAGATTAACCGGAGATTTTTACCAAATAGACATGGAGATGAGCTTCGCTTGTCAAGACGATGTTTTGCAAGTAGTGGAAACGTTGGTGCAAAAATTATTTGCAAAGCACAGCAAATTCCCTTTTAATAAAGGTCCATTTAAAAGATATCCTTTTAAAGAAGCTATGACAAAGTTCGGCACGGACAAACCTAATTTAAGAAATCCTATCGAAATGGTTGGACTTGAAGACGTTTTTGCAAACACAACATTTTCAGCTTTTAAAAATCGCACAGTCGAGGGCTTCTCAATAAACGCAAGCGCGCAACCTCGTAGTTTCTTTGACAAACTTCAAAAACTCATGCTAGATGAAGGCGCAGAAGGGTTGGCTTGGGTACGCGTTCAGGAAGACGGAACTCTAAAAGGCCCTATCGTCAAATTCATTTCAAAAGATGAATGTGACAATCTGATTAAGAAGACAGGCGCAAAAATCGGCGACGATATTTTTGTAATTGCTGATTCAAACCCAAAGACCTGCTACAAGCTTGCTGGCTTGTTAAGGAATGAAGTCGGCGAAAAATTGAACTTAATTGATAAAAACCGAATAGAATTTTGTTGGATAGTCGATTTTCCAATGTTTGAATTGAGTGACGAAGGGAAAATTGAATTTTGCCACAACCCTTTCAATATGCCAAAAGCGACGCTGGAAGAATTAAAAACAAAAGACCCTCTAACTGTTGAGGCTTATCAATACGACTTGGTGGCAAACGGATATGAAGTAGCATCTGGTGCTGTTAGAAACACTGACAAAGATGTGATGATCAAACTTTTTGAAATTGTTGGCTATGGTGAAGAGGAAATACAAAAACGATTTGGTGCTCTTTATTCGGCTTTCCAATATGGAGCTCCCCCACATGCCGGAGTTGCACCTGGTTTTGAACGACTTTTAATGCTGATGCTTGGCATAACAAATATCCGTGACGTAGTTCCTTTCCCTATGAATAGCCGAGCCCAAGACCTGCTTATGGGCGGGCCTATCGAGGCGGAAGAAAAGCAACTGCGCGAACTACACATAAAATTAAGACAATAGATTTATATTTTAAAATAAGAGAGCAAAAAATTATGCTCTCTTGTTTTAGTAATATATGTTTTCTTACAACGTCAATAGAAATTTATAAATTAAAAAACTTGTTGTCACTACACTTGACAAAATTGTAAAAATTTTTCATACTAATCACATGAATAGTTTTCTTTTCGCTCTTGCGATGATTTTAACTTTTTCAAGCAACTTTATAAGTGGGCAAAGCGTTTTTGTCATTCCAAACACAGCACCACTTTACAGCGAAGCAAATTTTCAAAGCGAAGTTCTTGCTGAACTTGAAGAAGGCACGGAACTTAAAATCGTTTTAGAAGATCAAAACGGATTTTTGCTTGTGGAATATAATGATATGCAAGGATATATATATTCCGAACTTGTTGGTGAATCTACGCAAGAGCAAGATATGGTTTTGTCATATAACGCAACGATTTTAAATGACACAAAAATTTATTCACTAACAACGGAAGAAATAATATGCGACTTAGAAAAAGGAAAACGAGTTTTCCTTTATCAAGGATATGATGACGACAAGGATATGCTTGCCGTTCAATTTGAAAAAGATGGAAAAATTTTGTATGGTCTGGTCAAAATAGAAGATGTAAAACCGGACGGCGTAAACACAGCGCTTATTGTATCTATAACTGCAATCGTTGCAATAGTTAGCATAATCATCATACTTTTAGGATTGTCAAACAAAAAACGGCACAAAAAATTGAAAAACCAAACATGACATGCTAGACTCCTTTAAAAAGGAGTTTTTTTATGAATGAAATTGACAGATTAAAAGAAGAAACAGAAAAAATAAAACGTGATCTTTGGGCACTCTCTAATAAAACCTCTGGGGAATCCTCTGCCCTTGATTTAACACAATTACAAAATAAAATCAGCACAATTGAAAATGCTATGACCGATTTTAGTTCGAGAATAACAACACTTGAAAACAAAACTATAGAGCCAACAAAAACCGTTATATTTGACATGAACAGCGATGATGAGACCATAAATAATGGTTACACTAACGGAATGGTGCCAGAACAATCCATAACCAGAAGCGACTTGTCAACTTTTAAATATTTCAAATTTTATTTTGTAAGTGGTGAAACTGAAAGCATGCTAAAGGTAGAATTGCCTTCTCAAGATTCGTTGCCTTTTTCCTTAAATCATACATTTGCACAAAATTCACGCAGTTTTTTAACTGTGTTTATAGAGTTTTCCCAAGACTTGACCACCATATCTTTCACAGACATGGTTTACATTCTCTATGCGGGAAACTCTGGAACCGTTTCGACAATCGTTTGGTATGACACAAATCTCTCCGCACAAGGTCATATAAGAAAGATCGAAGCTTTTAAATAACAATTAAAAAAATGACTTTGTACTATCTACAAAGTCATAGTTCCACTAGCGAATAAATAAATTAAAAAAGTTACAAATGCCAAAGCAAAAATTATTGCAAAGGCTTTGACCGCACCAGCCCACGCCGTTGAATACTTTGTTGCAAAGGGACGTGCAGAAGTAAAAAGAATTGCAGATCCAAATCCCAAAATTGAGAGCACGGCCATATTCAAGTTAATCAAATTTAGAAAATATAATATCAACATTGCTACAAGGGTGGCAGACAAAACAATCCCTAAAATTTGTGATAACTGAACATCTTGTTTTTCATTGTTTGTGTAATTCATTCTCATAGTAAAATTATAATTTTTTAAAGTAATTGTGTCAACTGTTTTAGCCTTCCATTATCATTTTGTCAGCAATAAGGGCAATGAGTTCACCATTTGTAGGTTTTTCATTGCTATTGTAAATTTTAAGACCAAACAACGCGTTAATGTTTTCTATCTTCCCTCTATTCCATGCAACTTCAATCGCGTGTCGCATACCTCTCTCAACTTTTGAAGAACTCGTCTCAAATCTTTCCGCAATGGTCGGATAAAGTTGCTTGGTGATCGATCCTATTATTTCAGGCTTTTCAACAGCAAGTTTAACTGCTTCTCTTAAAAATTGATAACCTTTTATGTGGGCAGGTATGCCGATGCTTATAAAGATATTGGATATTTTTTCGTCCAACTGTTTGCTTGCCTTCATTGAAAGCACCGCGCTGTCCTTACGATTTTCTAACAAATCAAACATCCTTTCTTCTAACACTTCTGGTGCAACAGGCTTTACCATAAAATAACTCGCGCCCTCGTCCATAGCTTTTGTAACAAAACCGCTATGAGATAAATTAGTGACAAAAATCACCTTTGGCATTTTGTCTTGCATTTGCTCTTTTAGTTTTTCCAAAACAACAAATCCATCTATCCCGCTCAACATAACTTCAATAACTAAAAAATCGGGTTTAAGTAAAGGCACATCTTTGACGACCTCATCGCCATTTGGGCTTACACCCACAAGTGCAAATTTTTCGCTTTGACGCAAATATGTTACAATCGAGTTTCCGTCGGCTTTGTCAGCAACATAAACTCGTATTTTTCCTTTGTGAATCGGCAGATTTTCCATAATTTCTCACTCCTTTTATATAATATTTCGAAAAATCGTATATTTCACTTGTTTAGTGAAACATATTTAAATTATCACAAAAAGCCGACAAAAAAAAGAATAACTCGCGTTAATAAATGCGAGTTATGTCTAATATTGTTGAAATCAAATTTAACTGATTTTTGCTGGTAAAATCCTTGTGTTAAAGTGAATTTTAATCTATCGTTTTTCCTAAAAGTTTAGGTCCAGATTGCGAAGAAAATGAAATTTGATACAAGTAATAATTGGTGTCAGTTTGCGCTTCTTCGCTTCCCTCGCCGTCTTCATTTTGCTCATAAACGCGTTGCGCATAAAAATAAACATTCTTTAAATTTCCACTTTCATAGTTGTCATATCCTATTTTATCACTTATGATTTTCATTCCATCTACAAGAACTTTTTCCACGTCTGGTTCAATAACAGATTTATACGAAATTCCATCTTCTGTTGAATAGAAAACAAGGTCATTATTAACAAACAAGATTGAAGTGTATTCTCCACTTGCAAGCAATCTTGTCGGTTCGCTTGAAGAATCTTTTTTATAAAACAGTTGTGCTTCGCCTGAAAGTGAAGATTCGAAAATATAGCCATTGAAACTGCTAGCTGTTTTGCTTTCAATTCTATAAACATTTTCTATCTCAGCAGAGTAAAAAGGTTTGTCAAGCGCCGAAAGAAAACTTGTTGATTCGAGTTTTTGCGTGTTCAATTTGTAGGTATTCGAAACTCCTGTGATTTCGTTCAGTCTAGTGAAAAACAACTCGTTTCCTTCTCTTCCAGTGAATGTGATCGTGTTGTTTATTGTGTTCATAATAGAACGTGTTTCGCCGTTTGATAAGTCATATTGAAAAACTTCATTTCCTGACTGGCCATATTCATTTTCTTTATCCTGAGTGTAATAAATTTTTCCATCAAAATCAACGTTTTCTTTTGGCAATGCCACACTGGTAACGCTTGTAGCAATCTCAGTTTGTTCATCGCTTGCTAAGTTTATTACGTTAAGATTTGTTCCATCAAAAATTATAAAATAGCTTTCTCCGTTGGTTTGAACTGCCCTAAACTGTGCAGTAGCACTATCAAAAGACTTCGTTGTCATCAACTCTTTTGTGTCTTTACCATTTAGTCTGGTTTTAAAAACAGAAACATAGCTAAAAACATATTCATTTGAGCTAGTCTTATGCTTATTCGGACTTGCGAAGTAAACAAAATCGCCCAAAACAAAACTGTAAGCATTTTCATATCCCAAAACTTCACTATTTAATTTGTAAACATTTTCAGGTGAAGTATATTCGTCAGTCTGCTCAGTTAAGTTTAATCTGGAAAGGTAAGAATACTCTGCTGCGGCATTATACTCGTCCATTGTGGTTATTTCATTGCTTGCATAACCGTTTGCATAAAAAAGATTGTCGTCAACAACTGACACGATTCCACCGTTATAAATAATCGTTCCACTTTTACTGTTTGGAATTCCACTTGAATATGTGCATGCTACAAGAGATATTGAAAAGAAACCTACGAGTAACACAAGGGAAATGATCTTAGCTATTTTTTTCATTGATTCTCCATTAATAGACTTATTGTGTTTAAGTCTAACATTTTTTTACTTATATGTCAATTATTTACAAGATGTTTGCTTTTAAACGTCTATCTCCGTCAATTGATTTTCAACCATATCGCAAGATGTGAGATAAAATTTGATGCCGTCTAAATTAAATTGATTTTGCCTGCGTTTGTAACCATGCAAGTGCCCAAAAACAACAGCGTCAACTTTGGCTTCTTTTAAACGCTTTGTGAATTCGTTTTCATCTTTTTTGAAATTGAATGGTGGGTAATGCATCATGCAAATGATCTTTTCGTTGCTGGTCTGCAACTTTTTGGCACTTTGCAATGTCAAATCCAACCTTATGAGTTCACGTTTAAATATTTTTTCATCTTCAGGTGATGCAAATTCACCGTTTTCAGAAACGGTCCAACCGCGCGTTCCACAAACTATAACATCACCAAATTTAAGTGCATCGTTTTGTATGGCAAAAATGTTTTCGGGTAGCATCGAACGAACAGCAGAAACAGAAGACCACCAATAATCATGATTTCCGCGTATAATAATTTTTTTACCAGGCAAATCCTTAATTAAATCAAAATCAGCTCTTGCCTCATTTAGTTTCATCGCCCAAGAAAAATCCCCTGCCAGCAAAACCAAATCATCTTGCCCTACCTTTTTTTCCCAATCGTCGAATATCTTTTGTTCATATCCTTCCCAAACAGGTCCAAAGATGTTCATAGGCTTGGGATTGTTGAGCGATAAATGCAAATCACTTATTGCAAAAACTTTCATTAGATTTCCTTTAACACTTCACCAACAACTTTCATGTCACAAGCGCCTTGATAATTTTGTTTAAAATGTTTCATTACAGTAGGCACACTCTTATCCGGTAAAGCTAAAATAATTTTTTTGATTTCCTCTCGTGACAACATTTTTGGCAAATATTTTTCTACCAACAAAATTTGTTTGGAGATCGTTTCTGCCATTTCTTTGTTGCCAACTTTAATATAATTATCTCGCTCCTCACACAACTCTTTGCTTGCCTTTTGAAGCAGGTGCGCGGAATCGCCATCTGTAAGTTGTGACCCACTTTGCCTTTTGTTAATCTCTTCCAATTTTAATTTGTTTAAAAGCACACTATAAAGAGCTCTCGCTGTTTGATCCTTGGTTTTAATAGCTTCTACATTCGCAGCTTTAATTTGATCAATAATCATAAAACCTCCTAAAACACAATAAATTATACAAAATTTATTAGAAATTTCAAAGCAATTACTTGAAATCTATTGACAATTGTTTTAAAAATTATATATAATTAAATCACACTTATGTTTGGCGGTATAGCTCAGCTGGCTAGAGCGTACGGTTCATACCCGTAAGGTCACTGGTTCAAGCCCAGTTACCGCTACCAACAAAATAAGGATATATGTTACTAAAACAACGCCTGCTTTGCCATCGCTTTTTATTTAAAACAGATGTAAAAATATATCACTTGCATTTAAAAAACTAGCTACCGTTAGTTTTTTTTAAACCTTAATCACAACGAATTCGACGGATAGATTTAAACTTGGATATGTGATCGTTATCGTAGCATTAGTAAAATCCTTAAGTATTATAGTTGTAAGTTCTTTGGATATCTTTCCTTCTGTCGTATAAAGCTTTGGTTCTTCGTTTAATATGTTTGTCTTAAACATCAATATATCATCTTTTGTGTATATAGTGTTTCCTATCATATCAGCATTTGAAGAGAAGGTTAAAACAATTTCATCTTCATATTCAACTGTTACCTTTATCGTTTTTATTAATGTTTCATTTAAATATACCTTTATTTCGCTGGTCCCACTTTGCTCCGCTTTAATTAAAAGGTCTGTAATTGTCAAGATATGCCCTTCTTCTTCTAGAGTTATCTTTGCTTGTCCTGTGTAATATATTGGAGATATCTTTGGTGATATTTCATATGTTTCATTTTTGGACAATGTTATTTCATCTGGCAATTTTAGTGTAGGAGAAATTGAAAGCACATTGACCTCAACTGTTTGTTTTTGGTTTTGCGATGTAAATGTTATTAAAGTCGTTCCTAGTTTATTTGCTAAAATTGTGTTGTTCGAAACTTTTACTGTGTCGCCTTCTAACGTAACTGAATAGTCTTTGTAAGAATCAAACTCCTTTTGATTG
>CASFYE010000024.1 GCA_949298925.1 uncultured Bacillota bacterium | reverse complement strand
GACCATACGCAATTCGCGCTCCGCTGGCGAATTGGTCGTGACTTTTTTTGTTTGTCTATCACCTTGCTTTTATTACAATTGTCCAAATTCTTTTTTGCGTTTAATTTCTTTTTAAAAAAACTGCGCTTTTAATTCATTTTGAAAACAAGTTTCAAAATTTCATTTGGTGCTTGTTTTTTCATTTCACGACCATACGCAATTCGCGCTCCGCTGGCGAATTGGTCGTGACTTTTTTTGTTTATATTATTCCTAATTTCTTTCCGCGGAGCAACTCCCATCAGTAGCACTAAAAATTGTTACATTGCATTTATACTAACTATCAATGTTTGTTTTCATGAAGTCAATAACAGAGAAAACATTTTATGTCTTTTAACTATTTACATTTAATAACACTTTTTGCAATTTTTAGTGTTATTATTTAATTATTTTTTGCACAACATAACAAATTGTCACGATTGATATTAGAAATAATTTAAAAGCTTTAAATTATCGTTTGATTTTATTTCAAATTACGGTATACTGTATTTATGTAAAAGTAGGTAAATAACATGGAAACTTTAGATACAATTAAAAAAAGAAGTAGCGTAAGAAATTATATAAAAAAGGAATTAAGCAAAAACATTGTTGAAGACATTATTAATTGTGGAAGAATGGCCCCATCGGCAAAAAATAGGCAGCCATGGTTTTTTGTAATTGTAAAAGAAACTGTTAAAGACAAAATCGCAGATATGATGCTAAAAGACAAAAAAAATAGCGACCCAGAATTAAGATTAAAATTAGGTTCAGAAAGTTCTGTAAATCCTACTGCTCATATAATTAAACAAGCGCCTGTTTTAGTTTTAATCTTTAAAGAAAAAAATGAAAATTTGATTGAAACTGATAATTTATCTATAGGAGCTTGCGTTGAAAACATGTGTTTACGTGCGACTGATCTTAATATTGGATCATTGTTCATTAGAGACATTGTCTATGTAGCAGAAGATGTTGCCGATATGCTTGGCCACTCAGACATGGAATTAAACTGCGCTTTATCTCTTGGTTATACAGCTCAATTCCCCAAGCCAAGGCTTAAAAAGAATTTAAAAGACATTATTGAATGGTATAATGGATAAAACATTTAAAAAGGATAGAACACATGTTAACCAAAAAAATCAAATACTGCTTAGCATATGGCAGAAACTTGGACATTAAAAGAATGAAGGAAAAATGTCCTCATTGCGTGCTAATCGGTAAAACATTTTTAAAAGATTGGCAAATTGCCTTTAAGAAATATATCACATTAGAACCAAAATTAGGTGAAGTGACTCCCGTTGGCATATGGGAGATTGATGAATTAGCAGAAAAAGAACTTGATAAAATTGAAAACTTCCCTGCCCTATATCGCAAGGATTACGTCAATATAGACGTAAATGGCAATACTGAAAAAGCGCTAGTTTATCTCATAAATGATAAAAAGGATAAATATCCCAATGCTGTTTACTTTGAAAAAATTTTAATTGGATACAACGATTTTAATTTTGATAAAAAATTTTTAGATGATGCTATTGCAAGAATACATAAAAAGAAAGTTTTTATTTTATCACCAAATAAATGTGAAGAATATGTCAAAGGTCTTCAACTCGTTGGGGTCGAAGCAGACGTTGGAACAAAATACAAAAATATTGACATTTATGATGGTCTACTAATCCCTGGCGGTGGCGACATGGACCCAAAATGGTATGGCAAAAAGAACCATCATTGCAAAAATATAAACTATAATCTTGACAAAATAGTTTTTAGACAAATAAAAAGATTTATAAAAAAACAAAAACCAATTTTAGGAGTTTGTTTAGGCAGTCAGTATTTAAATGTATACTTTGGTGGCACACTAAAACAACATATAGGCGGTCATAAAAATGTAAATCATGATGTCGCAACAGAGGACGAACTTTTTATCAAATATTTTGGAAAGCGTTTCCAAATCAATTCACTTCATCACCAAGCCATAGATCAACTTGGAAACAACCTCAAAATATGTGCTCTTTCAGACGATGGGATAATTGAAGCGTTTACTAACACAAATCATCAAATACTTGCGGTTCAATGGCATCCAGAATTGATTTTGGATAAAAATGGAACAACTGTTTTTGAAATTTTTAAAACCATGTTGTAATATCTTTAGTTTTGAAAATCAATAAATGGTATTTAAAATCTTTGATTGAAATTAACATAATGATGAGTCATTTGTTATAATTTTTAAGTTATCAATCAAAATTTTAACGTTAAAAAATTTTTTTGTTTCTAAATTTATTATAATTATATGTGCCATTTGATTTCATTTTTTAATTGCAATCATTTTGATTTAAAAATTATATATGTTATACTAAACACAGTTGAGGTAATTATGAAATATAAATTGATCGCAGATGCATCTTGTGATATACCACAAGATTTAGCAGAAAAATACAACATATCTCTTGTCCCAATTGAAGTAAGATTTGGCGAAGAAATCTATCCTCAAGGGTTAAGCACCAAAGATTTTTATAATAAAATTAACGAAACAGGTTTGATTCCAAAAACAAGTATGCCTAATCAATTCTTGTTTGAAGAAATATTATCACCATATGTAAACAAACCAGATGTTCACGTCATTGTTTTAACAATATCTTCGGAAATGACTGCGACTATTCATCAAGTTGAGGGCGCTGTTCAAGCACTTAAAATGCAAAATGTTACATATCGTCAATCCACCGTGACGACTTGGGCACAAGGCGCAATTTTAATTGAGCTTTCAAAATTTATCGAGAAAGATAATGAGCTTTCTCATGTAATAAAAAAACTTGATGAACTTATAAACAAAGTTAAATTAATCGCTGTAATAGGAGATTTAAAATATCTTAAAGCTAGCGGTAGGCTTTCAGCTGCCGGAGCAGTTATGGGTTCAATGCTCAATGTTAAACCAATTATATCTCTCGCGGGTGGGAAAGTAACAAATGAAGCAAAAGTTATGGGTGAAGCAAAAGCTTTCATGTATATGGTTGCAAAAGCAAAGAATCGAGACAAAACTTTGCCTATTTATTTTGGTCACTCAAACTGCCCTGAAATGATTGATAAGCTTTTGCAGAAATACTCACCTATGCTTGACATTTCTCCAAAAGGTCAAACCATATGCGAAATAGGATGCGTTGTTGGATCGCACGTAGGTCCAAATTGCTATGGGCTTGTTTATTTTGAATAATATAGAAATCTTTTATAGTTTTGTCTTTTTTTTATAAAATTAACAATAAAAAAAATTTTTTTCTTTGTTTTTTTGTAAATTATGTTTTAATTTAAAAAAATTCATTCATTAACATAGGAAAACAAAAATTTGAAAATAAAAACTTTAACATTACTGTTAAAGTTTTTTTAATAAAATAATTTTTAAAACAAAAATAAGCATTTTAAAATCAAATTTTTAAAACATAATATTGCAACATTCCAACTATTTCGAAACATATCCTAAACTGCGCACTCTGTCAACTTCGAATTCTATAAAAAATTTTATGCCATCGTGTGAAATAAATCTCACTCTTACATCGTTTTTCAAATTAAAAAATTCTTTTAGCAATTTTTTAAGCTCGCTTTTTAACAAAATTACAACCTCTTCAGGCACATAATTTTTGTCCATTTGAAGAATTGAATTTAGTCGATCCACTTTACACCTTCCTTTTTAAATTTCTTCGAATATAACCCATAAAACCTCGATATTTCATCTCACAGTCATAGATCTTTTTTGTCCCCGTGTGTATGTTTTCACACAATAACGTAAAGGCTCTTGCTGATTCAACAGAATTTAAATATCCTCCAACCGAACAAGCACTTGAAATGGCATCATCTTCTGGAATAACTCCATACAAAGGAAGATGCATAGCTCGGACAACGTCTTCGACCTTTAACATTTCACCGCTAGCAAGCAAGTCTCCCCTTAAACGATTGATTACTAGCCCTTTGCTCGACAAATCATATTCGTTTAACAACCCAATAACTTTGCTCGCATCTCTCAGACTTGACAAATGCGGTGTCACAACAATGATCGCTTCGTTGGCAGAAAAAACTGCACGGTGAAATCCGGCATCAACACCAGCTGGGCAATCAATTAAAATGTAATCAAAAGATGAATCTAACATATTTAAAACGCTTCTTATGTGTTCGCCAAGAATTTTTGTTTTACCACTATTATGAGATGAAGGCAACAGAAAAAGGTTTTGAAACCTGCTGTCTTCAATTAAAGCTTGTTTTGCACGGCATTTACCCATAATGACGTCTGTTATGTCAAAAACCACATTTTTTTCCAATCCCATAACAACGTCGAGATTGTTTAAACCGATGTCAACATCAACTAAAACCGTTCTAAATCCCAAACTAGCAAGCTGAACACCAAGATTAGCACAAATAGTTGTTTTCCCCACACCACCTTTGCCACTTGTCAAGACAATTTTTCGAGCCATTATCCCTCCTGTTAAACAAAAAAAATTTTACTAAAAGCACAAAAAAAAAGAAAGAATAATTTTGTTGAAAAATCATTCTTTCTTGTCGAGTTAAAGATAATTTAATTTTTCGCAATGATTTTTAATAAAGTCTCATCATTCAACAACTTGCCTGCCCCAAAAATAGCTAAATTTTCAGGATTTTCAGATATTATAAAATTGTAAGGCAAATTCTTTTTTAGAAATTCTTCAAGACCAAAAAGTTTACTCACTCCGCCCGTAAAAATCACACCACTTTTTATTACGTCTGTTGAAATTTCTGGTGGCAGTGAATTGATTGTAACATTTATTGTTCGAACGATCTCTTCGATGTGCGCTTTAATAACTTTTTCTATATCCCTGCAAGAAACTATCCTCGATTTTGGAACATTATTCTCAATATCCAGCCCCATAATTTCCATATTTAACGTGTCGTTTTTATACAAACTTCCAACTTCGTTTTTAACTTTTTCGGCTGTTGGCAAACCAATCAAAATGCCGTCTTTCCCAAGTGCTAGCGAATTTGCAATCGCAATGTCGATAGCCTTGCCTCCTATCCCAAGAGTTGCTCCTTTCAATATAGAACCTAAGTTTACCACTGCAATATCCGTAGTAGAGCCACCAATATCCACAATCATATTAGCCTTTGATGAAGCAACATTTACACCTTGTCCTATTAACGAACAGATAACTGAAGGAATAAGCAAGACTTCGTTAAACCCCAATTTTTCAAAAAGTGAATAATATTTTTCTTGATCATCTTTGGACAGTCCACATGGAATTAAACATATGACGTTGGCTCCCTTTCTAAATCCAACTTTTTTTAAAAAGGTTTGCAACATGATTTGTGCATATTCAAAATTTTCTATTACACCATTTGCCATAGGATTGAACACTTCAACATCATCAGTGGTCTTCCAAAGCAATTTTTTTGCGTCAATACCGACAGCCTTAACCTTATACCCTTCCAAACCATTTTCAACCGCGAGCAAAGTTGGCTCTTTCAAAACAAAGCCTTGCCCTCGAATAAAAATGTTGGTGTAAGCTCCACCAAGTTCTATCGCGTATTTAAAACGCACAATGCACCTCCTTAAATGAGTTGTAAATTCTTTTTAAAGAATTTGCGATAGTCTTTTGCCACCTTCATTCCTTGCATGATTTCATAAGTAGGATTGCTGTTTACAATAAGTTTCATAATCACGGAATCTCCAAGTATGTCGCAAGTAACATCGGTTACAACAAGTTTTTTTGAACTGTTTAGTGCAGCAGCCAACTTAACGATCACCCCAAGCTTCCTAACAGCATTTAAATCTTCATCTGTCAACAGATCATTGTATTTCATCCATTTGGATAAAGTAAAGTTGTCAGCTAGTTGACTTTCACAAATAAATGCGCCGAGTAGCAAATCTTTTTGACTGACTCCACAAAGTCCAGAATTTAATATTGCATAAAAGCCGTGTTTTTCATAATCATTAAATGAAATCTTTTTACCTATGTCATACATATAAGCTGCAACACGCATAGGTTTAACATACATTCTTGGAAGCTTGTGCATAACTTTTAATTGCTTAAATAGTATCCCCGCCATATTCGCTATTCTATTATTAAGATTCAAATCTTTATCTTCGAACTCGTAAATGTTGTAAAACGAGCTGGCAAGAAGATCTGAAAGTTTTTCTTGTGAGTCAACAGACAAATTGTTTGCAATCAAGCCATCATTAATTGACGCAGTTGAAATTGTGGTTTGTAAAAGTTTGAAATGCTCATATAACGCTGAGATGATCGCTAAACTAGAATACAAAACCTCGGTTCTATCATCAATAAGCCCCTTAACCTTTTTAACTTTTTCAACGTCAAGGCCTCTTACAAAATTGACGACTGATTTTGCAGTTTCTTTGCTTACTTCATAGTTGTTGTCAATTTCAAGAGGATATTTTGCAACCTTTTTTGCTATTCTTCCCAAATTAATAAAAGGCACACCTGTTCCAACAACTATGCTTTCAAGTTCAAATTTAAAATCTCTCACTTTAAGTTCAGCCAAAAACAGCTCTTTCATCTGCTCAAAAGTTTTTTCAGCACCTTCCATGATGTTTTCGTATCCATAAGGAATGGAAACCGAACCCAACGTCGACCTACGATTATAACGAATCAAAAACGTTTCATTTTCACCAATGTGAATAATTCCACCTTTTGAACTGTCAATGGAATTCAAAACCGACGTATAAATGCTCTTGACCAAATCTTCCTCAGACATGAAGACGAAGTTTAATCCGGTGTTATTGAATATTTCATCAAAAAAGCCTCGTTGATTGCGAGCTTTCGCTATAAAATTGTCCGCAACCGCGATTATTTTTTGAACCTGGCACTCCTCTACGACATTACGATAAATTTTCAAAATTGAAATGATGTCAGAAACGGTTTTTGGCCTTAACAATTTTTCTTCTAATATATCTTTAAAAATTGACGCTCCGTCTTCTTCTTTTCTTATCAGTTTATATCTTCCGTTCTTTGTGTTGTAGATTGAAAGTTTAACTAATGAATCTGCAAGCTCAATTATTGCAATTTTCTCCATAGCTTAACTCCTTTTAATCAAAATCGATGGCGTTCACTGGGCAACTAGAAGCACATGCTCCACAATGAATACATTTTTTTTGATCTATAACAGCCTTGCCTTTACCATTAAAAGAAATGGCTTCCACAGGACATATCGCAACACATGTCCCACAACTTATACATTTTTTTTGATTGACTTTCATGCATAGCTCCTTATGTCGTCATTATAACACAAAGCCTAAATTTTGTAAACTATTTTGTTAAATTCTTTTTTTTATTTTTCTAATATAAAATCATTGTTCGAGAAAAAAATATGGCATTTTTTTGTCTTTGTTTTTTGGTTGTTCGTTAAATTTGCTTTTGTTTTTTATTTGAAAACACTTTAAAAAATTCGATTATACTTAAAATGCACAAAAAAGCACCAAAGCATCTTTTAAGCAAAAGACTTGGCAAAAACGTTGCAAGAAAAGCGCCACCTATTGCAAAAATTATACCGCCTATGACTAAAAAAATTATCCCCTTTGTTTCAATAAGTCTGTTATGCCAATGAATGCAAATAGAAATTATGGCCATAACGAGAAAACTGAGCAAATTTATGCCTTGACTTAATTGCTGATCAAAGCCTAAAAAAATTGTGAGCAAAGGGATTAACAATGTGCCTCCTCCCATGCCAAGCCCGCCTAAAAACCCGCCTAAAACACCAAATAAAATTTGCAAAAATATCATCATATCAAAAGCCTAATGCCTCCTGCTAACATAACAAAGGCAAAAATAAGCCTTATCGTTTTCCCTGGCAAAATTTTTAATGCTATCGAACCAATTATCCCTCCAAGCAAAACTCCTAACCCAACTGTCAGAAGTGGCAAAGACTCAATTGCGCCCTTGAATATATAAACTGCACAACTCACAAGAGAAAGTGGGAAGATGACGGCTATAGCTGTTGCATGTGCACGTTTGTTTTCTAGATTTAAAAATTTTTCAAGCGCAGGCACACACACCATTCCTCCTCCACCACCAAAAAAACCATTTAAAAACCCTATGACTCCGCCGAGGATAATCAACACGATGTTTTTTTTAATTTTGCTGGTGTTACTAGAAAAAGTTTTCTTCATATTCATTATTCTTAGCAAAAAGTGTTTGATTATTAATAAATTTTGTTGTATACTATATGTGTTATTTTAAATATAAGGATATTGCAAAATGAAAAAACAAAAAAACGGACTTAAAATTTTTACAATCGCTTTGGCTTCACTAGCATTACCGCTTTCTTTAGTTGGCTTGACGCCGGCTAAGTCTTCAACATCAGCAAGCACTGACTATTATTCATCACCTGTAACTATAACAAACGGAAGTTTTAATTCTATCTCAGGCACCTACGACGAGGGCGATGCTACTGGTTGGACACTTAATTACGGCTCAAAAGGTGCAAAAGCGATGATTATAGACGTTGAAAGCAATTACTCATATAATTCTTCAAGAGTGTATTTTCTTCGCGACAACCCAGGCAAGTATGGCAGTGACAACAAAATTTTAATGATAAATTCTGCCAATGCCTCACCTAGCGATTCATCCTTTTCGCCAAGAGAAATAAATGAAGGTTATATTTCAAACGAAATATCGCTTTCTGCAAACAGTTATTATGAATTTGTAGTGGCAGTGAAAACGGCATCTTTCAACGATTCTAACGAATTTGCTTCGATCTACATATCTGGCCTTGAAGACAACAACGGTGACGAAATTGAATTGTCACAAACAAACATAACATCTAGGGATTGGCAAAGGCAGTATTTTTACATCGCAACAGGAACAGAATCTCAGACAATAACCATAGATTTGTGGTTAGGGACACAAGACATGGGTTCAAACGGCGTTGTGTTCTTTGATGAAGTGCGAGGAACTCAGTATTCAGAAAATGCTTACTACGAAGCATTAAGTCTAAACCAAAGTGACAACATCAGCCAAGTTGAAAAATCAAAATTTGACAAACAAACCATTGTTGACACGTCAAACTTGAATTTTGATTTTGAAGATGCAAAAAGTGAGGATGGGCTCTACGCATGGCAGATAAAAGAAGGGTCAAACAACGCTAACGCACGAATTTTAAACATGAATGAAAGCTTTTTTAAAGACACAACAGGCCTTACCTATCCTGGCACTGATCTATCAAGCGAAAACACAAAAAGCATGGTTTTATGGACAAATGAAGAGGGTTATATACGAGTTGAATCATTGCCTTTTGAAATCAAAGCACTGGGCTTATACAAATTAACTTTACGCGTCAAATTAGCTGACCTCGAAAGTGGCAGTTTCTATGCACAAATAAATGAAACAGAAAAAATTAAAGAAGATTTTAGTTATCTTTCATCTTACTCTACAAAATCAGCTACATCATCTGCCTTGGCTGACAATGGATCAAATAGTTTCATTAACAGCTACAATGAACTAACATTTTACATTCAGGGGCACAGCAGATATGACTCGGAAGTAACTTTGTCACTTTTGTTGGGAAAAGCGGGAGAACTTGCAAAAGGTGGCGCCATTGTTGACAATATAGTTTTAGAGCAAATCGCTTACGAAGATTTCTCTACCGACGGCAACTGTTTACAACTTTTAACCACAACAAGTGATGACGAGAGCATAGAAAATGGTTACTTTACACGTGGGCAAGCCTCGGATTCAAATTTTACCTTCCCTATTAAACCTGAAAGCTTTGAAATAGCTCAATCTTCATCAAATCATGAAAAATTGACTGGAATAATAAACGTTTATGATGAATATTTCAACGAATACAAAGCAAAATTTGATTGGGCCAAAAATTTGGCAAATCCAACTGCACCAAATGGCAAAACTGACGACGTAAACAACATTTTAATGATTTATAATGAAGCGCCAGATTGGCAATCAATAACGTCTAGCACTTTCACACTGACAGCAAACGCTTATTACAACTTCTCTTTTGATTTTAAAACACTTGCCGACGCGACTTTTAACCTCAAACTTATTGACGAAGATGGAATCGTGATTTTATATGAAAAAAATATAGGTTCAAACGGCATTTGGACGACTTACAGCAAGCTTATCTTTGCTGGGGAATCATCGAGCAATGTTACAGCAACAATAGAATTTGGAACTGAAAGTGATCATGTGGAGGGCTATGCTTTCTTTGATAATGTGGAAAACCTCACCTCAACCAAGGAAGCTTTCGACAACGCTTCAAACAAAATCGACCTTGCTGGATTTATGCTTTCATTAGATCCAAGCAATGAAATAGATTACACATTGCGCGAGGCAAATGCGTTTAAAGGCACATTAGAAAGCGGTTCTACTGGTTCTGCAAAAGGTGGCATTATAAAAGGCGAAGGCAATGACTCTTATGGTTATCAAGGGCATGATTCTATTGATGATGGAAGTTTGCAAGGTAAAAACGTTTTAATGATACAATCGCAAGACAATGCAACTTACAGTTTAACATCGAAATTTACGTTAGATCTTGAATCCGGAAATTACTACGTGTTAAAGTTTAGACTTTTATCCTCCATGCCTGATGAATATAAATATGTTGACGACGAAGGAAATGAACAGTTGTCAACATTTGGAGTAAGCATAGGACTTGACAGTTATGACTTGATTTCACAATTAAAATCAAACGATGGCTGGACAAGTTACGAAATCTATTTTTCAGCTAGCGAAACAGTTGAGTCAAAGTTTGTTTTCAAACTTGTTAACGACAAATTGACTGAACCGTGCTACGCATATGTTACAGACCTTTCATTTGAAACAACAGACGAAGCTACTTACAACAACATAGAAAATTCAAAATATTATGGCTCAACAATATATCGTGCCACGGAGACAGCAGAAGACACTGAAACCCCTGAGCAAGACGACACAACATCAGATTCAACAGAAGAGCCAAACAATGATTACATTTGGTTGTTAATCCCTTCCCTTATCTTTGGCGCCACAATAATATTAGCAGTTGTTCTTTACTTCTTACAAAAATTTAAATGGAATAAGGGCGAAAAAATCGGCAAAGACAAGTATGATAGAGAACAATCGTTACACCAAGATGTGCTTGCTAATGAAGCAAAATCGATAAGAGATGCTGAAGTTAAACTGACAAAAGATCACATAGCAGATTTACAATCACAAATCGCTGAGATCGAAAATGAAAACAAACAAAGTGCAACGAAGGCAAGAGAAGAAGGCAAAGTTACTAAGGAAGTTCAACGCAAATTTAAGTCATACGTTCAAAAACGAACAAAACTTCAAAAGACTGTGGAAGAATTAAACGAGCATCTTGCTCTCATCCAAACACCTGATTACCTGTTGACAGTTGAAAAACGCATTTTGGCAGACAAAAAGAGAACGGCTTTAATCAACCAAAAAAAGAAAAAAGCTGAAAACAAGCAATCAAAACAAAAAAAATCTGAAAAATAAAATTATATCAAAATAAAAACACGACAATCAGTCGTGTTTTTATTTTGATAATCTAATGTTTTTTTTAATAATCTTATGTTTTTATTTTAATTAATCATCATCATAGTCGTCGTCTTCGCCGTCATCTTCGTCTTCATCATCATCTTCATCGTCGTCTTCGTCGTCGAAATCCAAATCATCATCAAGTTCTTCATCAAGGTCCAAATCGTCGTCTAAATCATCATCAAAATCCATATCGCCATCAAATCCGCCATCCAAAATGTCAGAGTCGTCAATATCATGCACTGATGCCATCTCACCCGTTTCTTCATCAGGCGAAACATAATCGTCCTCTTCATCACGTTCAATGTACCTGCTCCAATCAGCATTGACTTCGCCATCTTCCGTTTGATGCTCTTTCAAGCAAGTTGAACACATAATCTCATCAGGCTGGATATAATTCGTTTTGCATATTGGGCAAAGCTCCAAATCAAGATCATCTAGATAGTCGTCCTTATTTGACAATTCAGCTTGGCAAACAGAACAGAGCTTTTCACCTTTCTTTATAAAATTCAGTTCACATCTTGGGCAACGTTTATATTCTGGTTTTTTCATATTACCTCCAAAATTCTATTGCAATTATACCTATAAAATATAAATATGTCTATCATTTTTACATAGTTTTTTAAAAAAATTTTTTTTAATTTTTTTCTTCTGCTGAGGACTTACGAATATATTTAATTGTTATGTCTTTCGCTGATGAAAGTTCGCCTTGTTCTTCCAATTTTAAAGCATAATTTAACAGGTCTTCACAACTAAAACTTAAAGAATTGGGCAAAAATCCTTCTTCAAGTAAACAATACTTTGCGCCCTTACCTTTTAAAACTTCCACACCTGTTTCAATATGCTCGTCTTTCGTTTTTTTGCCTCTTTTCGTATAAGTCGCACTATAAAATTTCCCACCTTGGGCATTCATAACGCAGGAAAAATTTTGGGTTGGCGAAAATTGTTTAATAACACTGTATGCCATGAGATCCAATGTTGGAATCATAACCACCCTATGTTGTTTTTGTCCTGCACAAAAACCTTTGATGATTGAAGCACCTATTCTTAAACCAGTAAACGATCCTGGACCAATAACCAAAGCAAAATTTTCAACATCTTTTAGCGTTGCCCCAGCTTTTGTCAACATCTCATCAATCTGCACTAAAATCCTTTCTGATTGACTGCAATCGGCGTCTATTTCTCTGTAAAATCTTTTATCATTAATTCCCAGAGCTATCAATGCCTTTTTGGTGGCGGTTGAAATTGCTAACATTGTTTCCTCCTGTTTATCTCTATTAACCTGCTAACTTGATCTAATTTGCTAAATTTTATTTCAATATCGTAATTCTTAACTAAATCGAAGGCGTTTTCTGGCCATTCAACAATTGATATACCATCTAATGTGTCATGATCAAAATATTCATGAAAACCAAGTTCTTCTGCCTCTTCACTGTTTGACAATCTGTACATATCAAAATGATAGATTTTCTGTTTTCTGTTTTGATAAATGTTCATTATAGTAAAAGTCGGGCTCGTAACAAGAGTTTTAATCTTTTTCCCTTGCACAAATCCCTTTACAAAATGCGTTTTTCCTGCTCCAAGATCTCCTCTTAAAATTATCACACATGGAGATTTAACTTGCTTTGCAAAGTCCTTCGCAAATTTCATAGTTCCCTTTTCATTCTTCGTTTCAATTTTCATATCGCCACCTTCGCGCTTTATTATAAATATTAAGTCCAGCCAAAGAAAATAACACCCCTATAATGTATCCTACAACTATATCGGACAAATAGTGGACCCCTAAATACATTCTTGAAATACCAACCACAACAACTATTAGCGACATGATAAATATGCAAAGTGTTTTTTTCCAATTCTTGTCCAACATCTTTGACACAAAATAACAAACAAACATTGCAATTACTACCACACAAAACGAATGATTGCTTGGCATACTTTGTCCCATAGCGTCTGAAAAAGAAATTATTGTTGAGTATGTTTCAAAAGGTCTTGGCCTATCGATTAAGACTTTTAGCACATAATTAAATGCTACCCCACCTAAGAATGTCCCTGCAAAATAAAAAGCATATCTTCGACTAAAAAACAAGAATATTAAAAAAACCACAATAAAACCATACCAACTGCCAAGCAAAGAAACTGCTTTAAAAAAATTGGTTAGTCCTTCAGTGGCTAATGATTGCAAAGCGACAATAATATTACGTTCAAATAACATACGTTTATTCTAACAAAATAATCAAAAAAATACAATTATTTTACACGTTGACTTAAAATAAGTCCATCTTCAAAATCATAAAGTGTTGTTTTAAAATTTTTATCAATAGTCAAATCACTTATAAATGAACGCAAACTTGCTACTATGGTGCGATGTTTGTGCCCGGGGTCACCCACTTTTTTAACGTAGCCGTGAAACAAAACATCGTCTGCAAGTAAAAAACCATTAAGATTAAGCATCTTTTTTAATAAGGGCAAATACTTAAAATATTGTCCTTTTGGCCCATCTAAAAAAATAAAATCAAATTTTTCATTTTTAAGATCGTTTAAAACGTCAAAAGCATCACCTTCAATCAGCGTTATTCTTTGTGAGGAATTTCTTTCCAAAAATGTTTGACGAGCAATCTTCGCCATCTGCTCATCTTTTTCAATTGTCAAAATGTTTGCACTTTTAGAAGCATTAAGCATTATCGAAGCAGAATATCCTATCGCAGTGCCTATTTCTAGAATTTTCTTTGGTTTATTTTCACGACAAAGACTTCGCAACATCTTTGCACTTTTAGGACGTATAACCGCAATCTTATTGTCTTTTGCAAATCTTTTTAATTCGAAAAGTGTTTTCATATTAATCTAACGTTACAATAGTCAAAATCATAGGACGCCTTTTTGTCCTTTTAAAAATGAAATTTGATATATTTCTTCTAATCGTGTTTCTAATAACAGAAGGTTCTGCGCCTCTTAAATCTTGTTCTTTCAACGACGCAATTATTGTCGCCTTTGCGTCTTGCACAAAAGCTTCCGCTTCATCTTGATAAACAACTCCACGAGTAATTATAAATGGCTCACCTGTAACGCAACCAGAAACGTTGTTGATGTTTACAACCACAACACATATGCCATCTTCAGAAAGTTGTTTGCGCTCCTTTAAAACATTGCTTTCCATGTCGCCAATTCCTATACCATCGACAAGACGTTGCCCTGCTGTTACAAATCCAGACTGACGCATAGAATTTTGTGATAGTTCAACTTGCATTCCTAACGATGGCAAGATTATGTTTCTTTCTTCCATGCCAAGTTGCTTTGCTAGTTGCGCGTGCATTTTCATATGTCTGTATTCACCATGAACAGGCATGAAAAAGGTTGGACGAAGAAGTGAATGCACTGTTTTGAGTTCTTCTTGGCAAGCATGCCCTGATGCATGGACATCTGCAAGTTCGTCATAAATTACGTCAGCGCCCAATTTGTAAAGCGCGTTAATCACATTATAAACCGATTTCTCATTTCCTGGAATTGGACAAGCTGAAAATATGATCAAATCATTTTCGCCTAATTTAATCTTTTTAAAATCACCAGAAGCCATTCTTGTCAAGGCACTCATAGGCTCGCCTTGACTGCCTGTGGTCACAATAAGAAGTTCCTTGTCTTCATACTTGTCAATCTTGTCAATGTCAACGATTATGTCTTTATTAAACTTTAACTCACCAACTTTGGAAGCGACTTCACTTACATTGATCATGCTTCTGCCCGTAAATGCCACCTTCCTGTTGTATTTTTCTGCCAAATCCAATATTTGTTGCATACGGTAAATGTTTGAAGCAAAGGTAGCAACAAATAGGCGTTTTTGCGGATTCTTTTCAAAGATAGAATCAAGTGTTCTGCCAACTGAACGTTCGCTCATTGAATAGCCTTTTCTACAAACGTTTGTGCTTTCACAAAGCAAAAGCTTAATTCCCCTCTTTCCTAACTCTCCCATTCTAACTAAATCAGTCATTTCTCCATCAATTGGTTCAAAATCAATTTTGAAGTCACCTGTGTGGAAAATATTACCAACAGGGGTAGTTATGCAAAGGGCAAGCGCGCCAGCGATAGAATGACTTACTTTGATAAATTCAATAACAAAGTTTCCTAGTTTAAGCACATTCTTTGGCTTAACAGAAATAGCTTTGTATTTTACATTTGGAAATTCTTTCATCTTGTTTTCGACAAGAGCGAGCGTTAGCCTTGACCCATAGACAGGCACACTCAGTTGATTCAACAAAAAAGGCAAAGCACCAATATGGTCCTCATGTCCGTGTGTTAAAAGCACAGCCTTGACTTTGTCTTTGTTGGTTTTTAAATATGTTATGTCTGGAATGACTATGTCAACCCCAGGCAGATCCTCATCTGGAAACGTCAGTCCTGCATCGATTACGATGATTTCATCGTTGTATTCAAGGGCGGTCATGTTCTTGCCTATCTCACCCACACCGCCTAG
>CASFYE010000023.1 GCA_949298925.1 uncultured Bacillota bacterium | reverse complement strand
TATAAATTTTTTAATAAAAGTGTTTTGCTATAATTTAATTTTGTGATAATATAAATAAAAAAGGAGGGAATATGAGTAAATCAAAATTTAGTTTAAGGCAAATCATAGGTGATGCATTCTTGATTATTTCAGGTGCATTGGTGCTTGGACTTTTAGCTTTGCCATTTTTAATGCTAAAAGGTGTTGATATAGCTGGAGTTGTAAGCACTTCTAACACTAGCCTTGGAAGTTGTTATGACTTAATCACAGCAACTGACATTTCAAATTCGGCAATGCTGGCATCACAAATTTTCTTAATTTTGGTTTTAGCAATGGCCTGCGCAGTCGTTCTGTTAGGAATTGTCGACATGATAGGTGCTTTTACAGGCAAAAAAGCATTTAATGTAACTTTCATTTCAAGAATCGTTTCGATTTTGTTTGTAGCATTTGCTGTTTCTGCATTTATAAGCATTGTCGCATATGTAGCACAAAGCGGAATTGATATTACTGAAACTAGTGGTTTTGACATCTATCAAATAGGAACTGGCTATATAATGGCACTTGTTTTCTCAGTTGTCGCTTTGATTGCAAGCTTTGTTGCTAAAACAAAAAAATCTAAGAAATAGGAAGAACTATGAAGCAGAGATGTGTTGTTGGAAGTTTATTTAGTTTGCTAGGATTCGCTTCATTGATTGCGTCTTTTACACTGCCGATAGTTTCGGTTTTAAATGTTAGTTCGGTAAATTTTTATTCTTACTTGCACAATTTAAGTGGATTGTCTGAGAATAAAGAAATTTTCATAGCGATGATTTTGTTTCTTGCTGTCGCTGCGCTATTGCTCTTTTGTTCAATAACAGCCATTTTGTGTTTAGCAAAAGGGCAAGGCAATAGAAGTGTGTTTTTTACACGCGTAATGGCATTTTTTGCTTTAACAGCTTGTGTCGTTTCAGCGGTGCTCTTTGGAATTGAAAATGAAGGGTTGGTAGGTGCTGGAGTGATAATGCCTGTTGTGTGCACTTTCATTGCTTTTGCAGGTGCTCTTATAATGCCTAGTGATAAAGAAAACTAAACATTGATGAATTAAAAAATCTCCTTTGCACATAATACGGCAGAGGAGGTTTTTTATATGAAAAAATCACAAATCAGATGTGTTGTTGGGAATAGTCTAATTTTGCTTGCAAGCATATTGATAATTTCATTGTTTTCGTTGAATATAGTTGAAGGGGGAGGTTTCGGGTCTATATATTCAGAGATAACAACCTTAAACACATTTACGGGAGCAAACAAAGCGTACTTTATGGTTGGTGGAATCAGCTTGATCATCATATTAATCTTGTCGAGTGTCATGGTTATTTTAAGTGCTTTGGGACTTTGCGGAGGAATCTTCGACATAAAAGGTCTTAACATGACAACAGCAAATAGGGCAGTTTCAGTTATTAATTTAATTTTGTCATCATTGGTGCTAGCCATGATCATCACTTATGTTGCATTGTTAGGAACGACTGCGATGGTGGGAGCAGGTGTTATAACCACATTTTTACTTTCAATCTTATGTGTCGTTGGCGCTTTCGTCGCACAAAGTAGAAAAATATATAGAGAATAAAATCTTGCAAACGCAAGATTTTATTTTGATAATATCTCTAATTGGGATATAATAGATCATATAAAAGTTTTGGAGATGAAAATGCGTGATTTAAAAATTAGAGGTATTGTTGGAAATGCAATTTTGGTTTTAGTTAGCGCTTTAATGATAAGCTTTATATTTATGCCAATGCTGGCTGATAATAATGGTGTCCAAGTCTATTCAATCGCTGAATCTATGTTTGATATGAACAACATTACACAGGTGCTAGGAGATAATTCGCTTTATTATATTCTTGCAGGAGCTTTCATGATTGCATATTTGATTTTTTCAGTCGCTTTGTTTGTTATGGGCGTCGTTTCTCTGGTAGGTTCATGTTTGGACAGACCGCGTTTAAGTTTGGCAATAGGAACTAGGGCTTTAAGTCTTGCAGCCGCAGTGATATGTTCGATTTCAATTATATTTCTTGTTTTTTATCATCAATCAAATGGGATTTATTCTACCACGTTTGGATATGGCATTTTTGTTGAATTGGCTTTGAGTTTCATAGCCATAGGGTCGAGTTTTGTTGCTCCAACCAAAGCGCACCTTTTTAAAGTTTTAGAAAATATGTAAACCGCAAAGTTGCGGTTTTTTTAATCTAAGATTTCAATATTTGAAATTTTTTCTCCGTTAGTTTGAATTTCTACGACAAAATATCCAGATTTCTTCACTATCAAAAACTTGTTTGACGAAAGAGGTAAAATTTTTTTTATCTCTCCAAAATAAGCTGAAAGTTTTTCTTCAGAAGCCGACATACCGTCTTGCAAAAAAGTTATTGCTGATTTAAAATCATGACATTTTATTTTTTCTAAAAATTTTAATGGCAGGACTTTTGGGTTTTTTGGAAGAGGTTCATAACTTTTTGCCGAAACGACTTTGTCTTCATCAATGCTAAACTTCTCTTCTTTGCCATATCTTTGGCAAGATATTTCACCGCGGTCAAATTCTATTATATTTGCTTCTTGTGAAAAAGTTTGGTTGGTGTTTATGTTAAACAAAACGATTTGTTCAGCAGACAAACTTTTAATTTTTAATATTGCAAAGTTTTCATAATTAGAAAATTCATATGTCTTTGGTGGTAGTGTTTGAACTGTGACCTCTCTTTCATCAGTATGAAATTCTGCATATGAATTAGATAATAAAAGTTTTACTTGTTTGCCGTTGATTGATATTTCTTCTTTTATTTTTGTAGTCGCGGATGATTTAGTAAGCAAGCAAAGGGTCCTGTCATCTAAATTAAAAACTTGGCAAAAATTTTTGTCTAATTGTGAAAGGTCCAAAACAAAGGCAACATCTTCTCTTTTACCTGTTGCAGGATAAACAAACAAAAGCTGTTCGTTACTAAAAAATAATGAAGTTGCTTCATCTAAAAATTCTTCTCCACCTTTCCATTTTATTAAACAGGGATATTCACTTCTTAATTCTATTTTTTTCATACGCTCATTATATGCATGTAAAAATAATTTTTAGTATTATTCTTTAAATTTTGTCAATAAATGTTTTGTGAGAGAAATGGAGGTAAGATGAAAGGAATTTGGAAAGATGAGGAAGTAAAAGATTTGTTTTCTTTGGTAGAGCAGTGCAAAAATGATGGCAAAAAGGTTTCTTTTGCTTTTCAACAGCATGCCATAAAATATTCCAGAAAAGCCAACAGCGTTCGAAATTATTATTATAACGAAATTGAAAGATTGAAAAGTGATGATCAGAGATTGAAAAGTTTAGATATAGATTTGTCGTTGCATAAAAAGAGCGTAAAAAAATGTTTTTCAAGTCAAGAAAAAAATGAAATTATTCAAAAAATCAAATCCTTAGTTAACAACGGCTGTTCTGTTCGCAAGGCTTGTTTTTTGCTTTCGGATGGCGATATTTCTAAGATGCTAAGATATCAAAATAAATTTAGGACCATGCAAGCACCTAAAAATAGCAACGTCATCACTTTTCGAAAAAGGCCATCGAAAATCACTGACAGTGATTTGCAAGGTTTGTTTATGGGGATAATAAGATTAATAAAAAAGAATGCAGAAGAAGAAATGTTGACGAAATTTAATCAACAAGCTGATCAAAACGAGGAAAATGAGCGAACTTTGATTGCCAAATTAGGACAAAAAGAACGCGAACTTTCATTTTTAAAGAGTGATAACGAAAGATTGAAAAAAGAAAACTTTTCTTTAAAAAAACAAGTTATGAAAAAGCTTTGCTTTGAAGCGAGTAAAATGAGCATTGGCAAAGCTAAGGCATAAAACTCTTTTAAAATTTTGGCTTTTGTGTTAAAATTCTATTATGATAAAAGTAGTTACAGGAGCAAGCTTACTCGAATCCGCAAAAAATGCCATAAGACAGCTTGGCTCCAATAATACATATTTGATTGTTCCTGATCGGGCGACTCTTGTTTTCGAGGAACTGCTTTTTGACGTTTTGCAAATATCTTCGACATTAAAATATGATGTGTGTGGTTTGTCGACGCTTGCTGGCAGATATATCAAAACAGAGGAAGTTTCGATAAGCGAGATTGAAGCTGTTTTGTTTGTCAAAAAAGCTGTTGAAAGCGTCAAAAACAAACTCAAATATTTTGTTTCAGGAAACATAAATGTTTGTAAACAAATTTACAAGTTTATTTCGCAATTTAAAAGTTCATCTTTAAAGCCGAGTGATATTGTTTGTAAAAGTCAAAGGCAGTCTTTAAAAAACAAATTTGATGATTTAAGATTAATTTTTCAAGAGTTCGAAAATCTTACGTTTGACAAACTCGACCCGAGCGCACAATTGAGTGCCTTTGCGGATATAATCGCAACGGACGAAGATCTTCAAGCATCAGAGTTTTGTTTTGTTGGGTTTGATAGTTTTACTTCTAAACATTTTCAAGTTTTGGGAGCAATAGCAAAACACACCAAAGGGTTGACGGTTGCCTTGCCTGTTCCATTAAACAGATCGAATGCTTATATTTATGAAACAGATATTTTAGAAAAATTGCAATCACTAAGTAAAAGTTTGGGGCAGGAGATAGAAATCTTTTTTCCGCCGACTTCCCTAAACGGCGATGCGCTTGCTGTATGTGAAAACCTTTTTAGCAGGCAACCTAAAACATATGAAAAAGGCAATGTTTTTATAAAGGAGGCAGACCTGCCAAAGAGTGAAGCAGAGTTTGTCGCGAAATCAATATGTTTTGAAATTTTTAATGGGAAAAGATATAAGGATATTGCCGTTGCATGTAGTGATTTAAAAATCTATGGCAAAGAAATAGCTAGCGAGTTTGAACGACATAAAATACCTTATTATATCGATTCTTCGGTTGTTGCCTCACAGACCTATACTGCTTTATTTTTTAAAAAAATGCTTAGTTTTGCATATAAAAAGTTTAGTAAAAGCGATTTGTTGTTTTTTTTAAATTCTGTATTCTTTGATGAGCAAGAAGAAAAAATCGAAAAAGTGTGCCAATTTTATGAAGGCGGAGGAGAGGCTTTTTACAGTTTTGATTTTGGTCAATTAACAAAATTGATCAAAGCAATATCTTCAAATTATATTGACGGAGCGAAGGCGTTAACAGGGTTTTTAGAAGAGAACAAAGAAAAAATTGCTAATCTTGGGCTAGATGAAAAATCATTGACATTTGAGATGCAGATGCCAAGCATTTTGCTTGAACTTTTAAATGCAGTTCAATCAACGGGCACTTTTTCATCTTTTAAAGAATTTTACAGTGCGATAGAACTAGGACTTGAAACAAAAGAGGTTTCAGCGCTCCCTAGTTACTATGACCAAGTCTTTGTCGGAGATGCGACTTCGAGCTATTTTGGAGAAGTTGACTCACTTTATTTGATGGGGGCGAATGTCGGCGCTATACCAAAATATGAAAACGAGGCATCATTTTTGTCTGATGATGAGATTGAAAAAGCTAAGTTAATATTTAAGGTTGAGCCAACTATAAAAATGATAAATAGGAGAAACAGATTTAAAATCTTTTCGCACCTAACGCAATTTAAAAACAGGCTGGTTGTGAGTTACTCGACAGCTGACCAGGAGGGTAAGCCACTTGGAAAGAGCGGGATTGTTAATATGCTTGAAAACATGTTTGGCATTTTTAGTCCTATCAAAAGCGTCAGCTTTAATGACGAGCGCGACATTGACAAACTTTTGTTTAACATTGGCAGAAATTTGGAGGAAGCACAAAGGCTGTTGTTTTCAAAAAGGATGACGGCATATCAGCCCGAATTAAAACAGGTTGTCAAAACAGCAGAAAGTGATTTTCATTTATCTAGAAACCTTTCGGTTGCTAAGGAGCTAGGATTGGGCGCGCAAATTAAACCAACTGAGATAGAAAAGTTTTACAGCTGTCCGTTTAAAGTGTATTGTGAAAATGTTTTAAAATTGGCTTTACCATTAAAAAGTCAAATGACGCCAGCAGAAATAGGTTCGTTGGTGCATGAAATCGTTGCGCTTTATGGCAAAGAATTTTTATATATTATGCCGAGCCGAAATCAACTTGAAAAGTTTTTGAGCAAAAAGATAGTCGAATTTTTGGGCGACAGGCAAATTGCAGATCGTGAACTTTTCATAAAACGCATTAAAAATGATTTAATTAGTATTATTAAAAAAATTGACGAAGAAAACAAGCACACAATGTTTGAGCCTTGGTTGACGGAAGAAAAATTGGAAGGAAGCATTTTAGGCAAAAAATTTAGCGGAAGAGTTGACCGTGTCGATAAGCATGATGGAGTTTTTAGGATAATCGATTATAAAACAGGCAAAATTACAACCAACTTTTTAGTTGATGCGAAGTTTGGCAAAAAATTACAATTGCTTGCATACGCAAAATTAATTCAAGATCAAACTTCTCTCGCATGTGGAGGTGTCTACTACTTTGACGCCAAATCTGGTTTTAAATCGAATCAAAAGCAAAGTTTGCAAGGCATCACCTCGCAAAGTGCTGAAAAGTTTGTTGACAACAAAAGTAAAATCATCAGTGAAAAGCAAATGCAAGAGCTTATTTCTGAATCGGCAAGACTTTTGTTTGAAGGCGCAAAAAATCTCAGTCAGGGGAAAGTAGAACCTTATCCAGATACGACAAGTTGTGAATATTGTCCGCATCTAGCGATTTGTCTTTATGATGCTTTTAGAGGGACTAGAAGGGGGGCAAAATGATTTTTTCAAAACAGCAAGACAAAGTTTTTGAATTTAACAAGAAAAAAATGATTGTCAGTGCCTCAGCTGGCGCGGGTAAAACGACGACGATGATTGAATTTATCACGCGATTAATTGAAAAAGGTGTGCCTGTAAAACGTATGTTAGTTTTGACTTTTACAAAAGTGGCAGCGTCGGAGATGAAAGATAAACTTGGCGAGAGGTTGTTAAGAAGCGTTGGCAATGACTTTATTGATGAGCAGATTGATGACTTGATGACTAGCGACATATCGACGATTCATTCATTTTTAGAAAAAATGATAAAGCGCAATATTTCATACTTGCCAGAACTTGAAGGGTTTGTCATGCTTGATGAAAAGCAATCTCTAAAAATCATGGATGAGGCATTTGAAGATGCCTGTCAGCAATTTAAAAGTCTCTATCCCAAAGAATATGAAAATTTGTTTTTTACAATTCGTGATTTAAAAGAAATCAAAAAGATTGTTTTTGGGATTCATTCATTTATGTCTGCGCAAGCCAATCGTGAGGATCAACTTGAAAGGTTTGAAAAGGATTTTAAAAAAAATTTTAATGCTTCATGTGACTATATCAAAAATCAAATAATTACAGAGATCAATGAAATAAAAGAAGAAATTAAAGAGTTTTTATTCGACAACGAAAAAGTTAAAAATTATCTTTTAGAAATACAAAATAGTTTAAATTTGTTGAAATATTTTGATGTGAATGATTTAGAAAAATATTCAGCAATAACATTACCAAGGCAACCAGTTTTAAAAGATTATTACAAAGCGCAAGAAGTGATAGAAATAAAGGAAAGAGCGAACAAACTGTTAAAAAAAATCGAAAAGTTGTCATCGCTCCCTAAACAAGCTTGGAATGGCGAGCAGACGGAGATTTTAACTAAACAAATATACAAATTGTTTAGAATTTTTAATCGATTGTTTTGCGAAAGAAAAACTCGAGCAAATGCTTTGGATTTTAATGACCTTGAATGGCAAAGCGAAGTGTTGTTGTCCAACCCACTTTTGCTTGAAGAGATTCAAGAGAAATTTGACTATGTTTTTATAGACGAATATCAGGATACAAATCCAGTTCAAGAGAAGTTGATAAAAGCCATAGGAGCCAAAGGACGATTTGTCGGTATAGGCGACCCGAAACAGGGGATTTATGCATTTCGAAATGCGACTGCAAAGATCATACTAGCTGACAGCAAAAATTTTGAACAGGCACAAGACGGTGAAACGGTTTATTTGACAGATAATTATAGAAGTAGTGGAGAGTTACTTGATTTTGTAAATTCAATTTTTTCAAAAATTATGACTTCTCAAATGACTGGGATAGATTATAAAAACACTTCTATGTTAAAAGGTAAAAAACAAGTTGAGCGCACAGAAAGACCAATTGTTCAAATAGATATTGCAAAAAAACAAAAATTAGAAAAAAGGTTGTGGCCAGAAGGATATCACATCTTCGATGACCCTCTCGTGTGTGAAGAAGATGCTGAGCTGGAAGCACAAGTGGTCGCTACGAGGATAGAAGAATTTTTAATGAGCGAGTTTACTGATCCTGTTACTCATGAAAAAAGGAAAGTTTTGCCGAGCGACATCGCAGTGCTTGCTAGAGGCAAATCTGAAATAGCTGATGCGGTAATGAATCAGCTTCGAGTTAGACAAATTCCCTTTGTGTCAACGTTAAAAACAAACATAACTGAAAAGTCTTATATAAAGCTTTTGCTTGCTATGCTTAATCTTTGTGTAAATAGAAGAGATGATGAATCACTTGCCTCCTATTTGCTTTCACCATTTGTAAAAGCGTCGACCGATTTATTGGCTTTACAAATGCAAGACAAAAAAGAGCCATTTTGGAAGGTTATGCTCGAAAGTGAAAATCAAAATATAAAAAAAGCACTTTCCGAATTGAATATATTTAAAAAAGAATGTTACTTTTACGGAGCAAAAAGGGCTTTCGAAAACATCTTTGTTAAATTTGATTTTTACAGTTATTTATATTGCGAGTTTGGAACAAATGCTGTTAAAGATGTTGATGCATTTTTGTTTGTCATTACTAGTTTTGCTGATGATAAAGATATTCCAGAGCTTTTGGAATACATTGGTGATGGAATTTCAATTTCGTCAAGTGCATCGGCGGAAGCGGTCACTTTGTCGACTATTCATTCATCAAAAGGGTTGGAATTTCCAATAGTTATTTTAATCGGCGCAGGCAAGCCTATGATCAATGTCGACAACTCCACTTTTAAAATTAATGGGGAATGGGGGCTTGCACTGAGCTATTATGAACACGAAACCTTCCAACGTTTTGCTTCGCCAATTTTAATAGCTGAAAAAGAGGTCGCGAAATATAGCGAACGCATAGATGAATTGATGATTTTGTATGTTGCTTTAACTCGTGCTAAGTCACATCTTGTCATAACTGGCACAATTGATGCAGATAAAATTAATGAGTATAATGGCCAAATTGAAAAATATAATTCCTATATGTCGTTGATTTTATCCACGTGTGAGGGCGGAGCAATAAATGAATTTGACAATGTCATAACATATTCTCCAAAAAAAGTTTGCAAACAAATTTCTGAACCAAATTATGCTGTGGTTGATAATATAAAAAATTATATTAATTTTAATTATCCTTATGAAGAAGAAACTCGCGTAAAACAAAAAACTTCTGTGACTGAACTAACGTTTAACACGAAAGAAAAATTGAGCATTGATTCAAAATTTTCAGAAATTGGAACGGCATATCATGAGGCGCTTAAAGTGTTGGATTTTATTAAAATCGACAACTTACAAGATGTTGAAAAACAATTAGAGGAAAAAAATTTTGACAAAAATTTGTTAAAATTAATTGATAAAAATGTTATTTTCGAAAATATAAAATTAATAAAACCTATCATTTGTAATAAAAAAATATATAAAGAAAAACCTTTTGTTTTTAGATTAGAAAACAAGCAACTTGTTCAAGGCGTTGTTGACCTTTTAGCACTCGGAGAAGAAAACATTTTAATTGATTATAAATTCACCCGAGAAAAAGATGAAAATATCTTAAAAAATCGCTATAAATCACAAATTATGCTTTATAAAGAGGCTATTGAAAAAGCTGAGAATATAAAAAT
>CASFYE010000022.1 GCA_949298925.1 uncultured Bacillota bacterium | reverse complement strand
ACATCTTTTTCTTTTGTGTCTAATTTTCTATTTTATATAATCTAGTATAAAATTATTAAGCTCTTTTTTTCGTTCTTGCCAGTCGGGCATATAATCTTGCATAAGCTGTTTGAATTCATCATTATGTTTTTCTACTTTTAAATGTAATAACTCGTGCAAAACAACATACTCAATACATTCGATTGGTTTTTTTATTAATTGCAAGTTAAACCATAATTTTTTTTTATCATTAGTACATGAACCCCATTTGGTTTTCATTTCTTTTATTTGCCAACTATTTGGAACTAAACCTGTTTTCTCTTGCCACCTATTTAAAATTTGTTGTAATTTATTTTTCAATTCGTTCCTATACCAAATGGAAACATATTTGTTTTTCTGCTCATTAGAAATACCACTTTTTAAGTTTAAAATTATTCGATCATTTTTAATCTCTATAAAATTTTTGTTTGATGATGAGATATTTAAAAAGTATTTTTTACCGAACAAATAAAAACTTTCCCCAGAAACATATTCTCTCTTACTTTCTCTTTCGTGATTTTTAAATGATGCTATTTGAGATTTAATCCAAGTTAATCTAGAACTAGCAAATGCTATTATTGCATCGTCAGAAATTTCTAATGGTGCTGATATTTTAACTTGTCCATTAGGTGGTATTACAGATAAATGTAAGTTTTTAATTTTCTTTTTAATCACTTGAATTTCTATATTGTTGAGAATTATTAAATTCATATTAATACTCCTCTTGTATAGAAATCAATTTATAAATTTCATTTGTTTTCGCTTCATCGAGAGTGATCGCATAAATAGCTCTTTTTATTCTTCTCTCTTTTACTAAATCGCCTCTAAATCCTTCTTGTTTAGAATTTAATACAGCATTATGAATTTTTAGTGAAAACTCTTCATCTTCTCCAAAATTATCATATATAGCACGAAGTGCTGGACTATGTTTTATTGATTGCGGATATAATCCATTATCTTCTGGTTTTACAACATTGTTTGCCAACTTCACATACTCTTCAAGAAGTTCTTTATATTCTATAACTCCTTTTTTACGTTCTTCAATTAATTCCATAAGCAAGGTTGACATTTTTGAATAATATTTAGGATTCATTACCTGTTTTTCAACAATTTTCTTTCTTATGTTATTTTCTATAACTTCTGCAACACTTTCTTTAATTGTTTTTGAATTAGTATTTTTTAAATGCTCACCTTGCGCTAAAACAAAGTCTAATAATGATAAATTTTCAAATACACCAATTCTTGCACTTGCACCAGCACTAATGTAATTGTCAATTAAAAATCTCATTCCCGGCTCATATGCCTTAAGGTCAATATAGTCTCCACTTGCTTTATAAATTTCTTCTTTTAGGTCAATATAAAAATTAACTCGTTTCTCAAAATTGACTTGTTCAGCATTAGTGTATCCTACATTTGACATGTCTGGCTTAATTTCAACATAAGCTCTTACCAATGAAGAAACTAATCTGTATAATCTTTCTCGATTAGCTATAAATATTTCTTCGTTTATTGTCCCTTTTGAATAGTCGCCACAAAAGAAATGTTGATATTCTACCATTGATTTTGGAGCTTTAACGCCTTCACATAAATCATCAAGTTTTTCTAAAGCTTCTTCAAATGACTTTTTCGCTTCCTCTACTCTGTTTTTTATCAAACCTTTAACATCTTCTTCATCAAAAGCGTCAAATGCTCCACTTGTATAATCATTAACAGCGTCTTTTATTTTCCCGAAAAGCTGTTTATAGTCAACAATATAACCATATTCTTTACTTTCATCATCTAGTCTATTTACTCTACATATTGCTTGAAATAATCCATGGTCCCTCATAGATTTGTCAATATATAAATAAGTGGCAGGTGGAGCATCAAAACCAGTTAAAAGTTTATCAACAACAATCAATAATTTCATTTGATTTGGCTCATTAATAAACATTTCTTTAACTTGTTTTTCAAATGTTTCAACATCTTTACCATTTAGCATTTTTTGATAAATTTCATACTGTTCAAATGTTTCTGTTTCCTCATCTCCCCCAACAACTTCAGTTCTAATAGCCCCAACACCTGGATTAAAAGATGTAACTATAGCACATTTTTTGAATGCTAAATTTTGAAAGATTTCATAATATTTGCAAGCAGAATAAATGCTTCCTGCTACAAGCATCGCATTACCACTACCGTCTTTTAGTCTTGGCTTTGTCTCAAAATCTTCAATTATGTCAACAGCTATTTTTTCCAATCTGCTTCTTGAACTAAAAACAGTTGACAAAGTTCCCCAACGAGATTTTAATGCTGCTTTTGCGGAATCTGTTAATCCAGCGGTTTTGCTTTCAAACCACGCATCAATTTTATCTTGTGATAATATCTCTTGAGGTATATCCCTTGGATCATATCTCAAATCGAGAACGACACCATCTGAAACGGCTTCGTCAAATTTATATGTATGGATATAATTTCCAAAAACTTCTATTGATTTTGTTTTGTCTTTTTTAAGTAGAGGAGTTCCTGTAAAACCAATAAATATACTACCAGGTAGGATTTTTTTCATTGCTTCATGAAGTTTCCCAGATTGTGTTCTGTGACATTCATCAACAAACACAAATATTCTACCTTTAGGACTGAAATTATCTGGCATGTAAGCTTTTAATTCTTTTAAAAAGTTATCATATGTTTGCTCATAATCAACATCATCTTGATTTTTATTTTTCTTTCCAAATTTATGAATTAAAGAGCAAACAATTCTGTGTCTTTGTTCGTTTAATTTATCTAATAAATCACGACAGCTTTTTGTTCTCTTAATATTTTTTTCTTCAACACCAAGAAATACTTTTTCTATTTGATCATCAAGTTCTTCTCGGTCAGTAATGATTAATACCCTTCCATCAGAATAATTTTCTAAAATCCACTTAGTTAACCACACCATGGTTAATGATTTTCCACTGCCTTGAGTGTGCCAAATTATACCCCCTTTATTTTGTTGAATTCTAAACTCAGCTTCCCTAACACCAAAGTATTGATTATGTCTGCAAGTTTTCTTTTTACCTTTGTCAAAAATAATAAAATCGTGGCATATTTCAAGAAATCTATTTGGGTAAAACATACTATAAAGTTGTCTATCCATTTTTATCCCTAACTTATTACTTTCTTCATGAATTTTTTTAGAAAGTATATCTATAGATTTACCATCCGAATCTTCATAATTTTTCCATTCAAGATAATATTTTTCTGGAGTTTCAATTACTCCATATTTAGAACCTTCAGTGTCGTTTCCTGCAACACATAGTTGGATAGTTGAAAAGAAATGACTAATTAAAAAATCTTTTTGATTTGCAAGATTTTGTCTTATTCCGTTTGCCATTGAAACTGTTGATCTTTTTAATTCTAAAACAGCAAGTGCAATACCGTTCACATAAACAACAACATCAGGTCTTTTTGTGTGCTGTCCAACAATAGTAACTTCTTCTGCAACATAAAAATCATTGTTGCTAACTTTATCTTTGTCCCACTCAATAAAGAAAACATTAATAGGATTATTATTCTCATCTTTTATATTTAAGCCATATCTTAAAATCTGGTAAACAGCTTTGTTTGTATGATACAAGTCATCTTGAGTGCTTGAAGTATATTTTAAAAATTCTTCAACAGACTTTTTTATAACATAATCAGAATAACCCTGTTTTTGCAAAAATTCACACAAAAACTCAGGAACAACATTTTGATTCTCTTGTTCCATAAGGTTACCTAAATATTTGTATCCTAATTTGTCAACAAAAAGCTTTATAACTCTATCTTGCGTTTTTCTTTCAATTTGACCTACTTGTTGCATAATAACTCCTATTTATTAACTTTATACTTATACTGCTTACAAACCCCACAAAAATATTGACGGCCTCCTGAGTGTTGAACTTGTATTATTTTTCTATTATTGTCCCAACAGTTTGTACAAATTACCAATTGATTTCCATTTTCATCTGTATAATCTACAGCATCACCATTATTTCTATCAATTCGTTTTTCAATTTCCTTTACATCTTGATTTTCTTTCAATCTTTCCTTTAGATTTGCATTTTCTTCTCTTAATTCAATGAATTTTTCCTGTAAGTCCATTAATAACGACATTGTCGCTTGATCTTTTGCAAATTTGGCAATTTTTTTAATTTTAAAAATAAATCTGAAATTTCATTTATAATCCCCATATTATTCCTCCACTATAAACTCAATTCCTTGTTCAAATACACATTTTGATTCTTCATAATAAATTTTTGCTGACCGATCTGAACCAAGTTCTCTAAACTGTTTTACAAATCGCTTATTCATATTGTCTTTACATGCTTTTTCTAAAGAATATAAAGCAGCTAAAGCATTCAATACATTTTTTAAATTTGCTTTCTTAATATTCCTCTCAGTTATTGTAAATTCATTGTTTGATTTGGTTGAGTTTATCCTTCTATGCTTAATTGCGTTATAACCAGTCCACCAATCAGGTAAATTCCTAACTTTTTTACCATTTTCAAAATGAAACCCTGATATGTTTTTCCAAGGATACAAATCGATATTATAATTATATAATGTTACTTTTTTATTTTCAATCTCATCTGGATGATTAACAAAGATCTCTAAATATTCCATAATGTCGTTAGCAGAAGAATGTGGATCATATTCCAAACATAACCTCTTTGCCACAACATCAATTTCACTACATATAGCCTGTAATAAAATATCATATTCTATAGAAAAAGTATTATAATTATCCTTATCTATAGTAACATAATTATCTGTTGCCATAACTTTTTCTTCTAATGCAGAATAATGTTTCCAGTATTGAAAATAAAATTTTCTTTCTTCTACTTCACATTTATTTGTCAATTCTTCAACAGTCATCTCCATAAATTTACACCCCTAAAATTAGTTGAGAAAAGCGAATTGCTTCTTCAATATTCTCATCATTAAAAACTTCACGTGTTAATTTAGGAACCCATGTTTTATCGTTTGAAATATAATTTTTAACTGTGTTTAAATTTATTGGCAAATTTTGCTCTTTCAATTCAAGAATTGTTTTATCAACTGTTGTATACAATTCAAGTTCATCAACTTTTTTAAACTTAAGATATTGATTAAATATAGGAATAAATTTATCATAACCATATTTTGAACAATATGATTTTGCTTTATCAATTTCTGGACCTGGAGCAAATGATGAACCTTTATTTGATTTGTTTTCCACTACATATTTATTCTTTATTGCAATTGTTTCAAATCCACCATATCTCGCCTTGTTATCATATGGGCCTGCAGCATAATGACCAAATTGCTCAACCGAAGAATTATTAAATCTTTTAAATAAATACATCATTTTTTGACATTTCTTTCTTCCTAAAGGATAGTCAGGACTGTAACAACTTGCAACAATGTTTGCAAAAACCACAGCATCATCAAAATGTTGATTATGTTTTTTATCTGACATACTTTGAATATTTTCATTAAATTCTATAAGTCTAATCTTTCCTGTTAAAAGTTGTTCCATCATTCCTTGCTTAATATTCTTATACTTTTCCAAATCTTGTTCTAAAAATTTAATTTCATCATCAATATCGGAAATTATTATGGAAATTGCCTTTTGTTCTTCATATTCTGGAATAGGTATTAATAATTTTAAAAAGTATTCTTTAGATAAATTATATCTTGTAGAACCTTGAGCTATTTGAATTATTTTTTTTCTTCCATCATTTGACCTAAAATAATCAACAATATACAATGGAAAAATTCTTTTTAAATCATATAGTCTAAATCCAAAACAAAAACTATTAACTGCTATATTCTCATTAGTTTTGTCCATAAAGGCAGAACATAAAGCAACTTCTTCTGGAATTTCGGAAGAAGTGTTAAAAAACAAGTCTCCATATTTTATAAAATTTTGAACTTCATTTATATTTACTTTTTCAAACAACTTATTATTTAACTTTCTATTATTTAATACATTTAAAAATGTTACATACTTTGAATTTCCCCATCCAAAATCGTTTTTGGTTTTTCCAGTTAGCCCATTATATATTTCTCCCAATGATCCGAGTTCAACTTGTTTCCATTCTTTATTAAATCCAGGAAGGCGCTTTTTACCAGTTAATAATTCTTGCATCACACCTTGTTTAATCAATTTTTTCTTTCCAATTAATTTTTCAAGGCTATGAATTAACAAATCAATATTTGACAAAACTGTAGCTATTTTAATTTGCTCATCTTTATTTTTAGGACATATGATTGAAAAATCTTTTATTATTTTTTGACTAATGTTTGGTTGACCTGCTCCACAACCCAAATTAATTAAATTTTTTTTGTTAAAAACCAATTGATAATAAATATACTCATTAAAATAATTACTATAAGGCATGATGGCACAACATGCTTGATTAGTTGTTGCATCTGCCTTTAAAATAGACACTTTCCCAATTGTGGCACCATACATTGCCAACAATATTGTTTCTTTTTTAAAAAGTTTAGCAGAACTATTTTCTATTGCCTTTTCTGTAATATGCTCATTTGAATCATAAAGATATTTTTGCGATAATTCACTAGTGGTAAACCATCTTATTTTACCTTTATAATAATTTAAAATTTTTCTATTAGGTGTTCCTCCTGAGCTAGTTTTTGAAATATTTTCAATTTTACAAAATTCCCAATCTTTTATCATAGCACAAATCCCATCCTTTTAAGATGTTCTTTAACCTTCGCTTCGTAAGAATTAACATTGTTTTCTATTTCAGAAAGAGTGTACTCATATCTTTCAACAAGTTCCATAATTCGATTTGTTATGTTGTGAGAAATGGTTGTGTAAAGATTATCTATCCCATCAAAAATTGCTTTTAACCATTTTTTATTTATAAGAATATCTTTAATTCCTTCAACTGTTAAAGTTGGATATTTTTTTATTAAATCTGATTCTAATCCTGCATTTAATATTTTTAAATCTTTATTTAATTGTTTTATAACTTCATTAATATCTAAATATTGTTTAAGAAGATAATAATCATCATCTAACTGATTAAGTTTTTTAAGTTCTTTAAATTTTGATTCAACCAATTTTGTTGTAACTTCGTTTTTATCGTTCATACAATCATTAAATATAGAATCATCTTCACTATTTTCTTCAATTAATGCTTGTAATAAACTTTCTTGTTCAACTACGGCATTTGTTGTAGTTTCTATTACTAAAACAGCGTCGCTAAAATAAACACTAGCAAGAAGTTCTTTGCTTATAATTTTACCGTGCCAGCCAGTTACTTTTGGATCTTTTTTAGGTTTATTTTCCTCACCTTCTTTTGTTTTTTTAGGTTTAGCATATTCTAATTCAGTTTCTTTTGCTTCATTCCATCCATTCTCTGAACAGATTAAAGAAGCATCATCAAGCATGGTTTCTTGCCAATATTCAAGCAAAACCTCATAAACATCATATTTATCAATAAGTTCTACCGATTCAAATTCTGAAATTAATTTATCAGAAAGTTCAATTATAAGCTCCTTAGGTTTCACAGAAATATTCATTGCTCTTAATTTCTCATCAGCAAACTCTTTCCATTCAGAGAATGCTTTATCAACTTTTTGAGAATAAGAAGAAAATTGTTCATCATTAAAAATTGTTGACCTTATATCATCTTTATTGATATTTAATTTATAAAAACCATCTCTTAATTTAGAAAACAATTTTTCTTTTAAATAAGGAAATTGCTTCCAATATTTGTCAAGAGAGTCAACATCTTCCATAGGAATTCCACCATGCAAATGTGCTTCAATATTTTGTAAATCTTCAATTTCTGTTGTATCAATATATCTTGGAATGTTTAAATTATATTCATTCTTTACTTTTATTTCTTCATTTTCAACAAATCTTGAGAATTTTGGAATATTTAATTGACCTTCAAAAGCGTCAACTATTTTCTTTATGTCTTGCTCCCTTAATTTGTTTTTAGGTCCGTCTTTAACGAATCCTTTACTTGCATCTATCATAAAAATGCCTTTTCTATTTGCAACATCTTTTTTGTCAAATACAATAATACAAGCAGGGATGCCCGTTCCAAAAAATAAATTTGCAGGTAGCCCAATTATTGCTTTGATTAAACCTCTATCGATAATTTCTTTTCTAATTTCTGCTTCAGCATTACCTCTAAACAAAACACCATGTGGAAGTATAATAGCCCCGGTGCCCGTTTGTTTTAATGATTTAATGCAATGCAAAAGCCAAGCATAGTCTCCACATTTTTCCGGTGGAATACTATACCCTTGATAAATTCCATACTTTTCTATATCAACACCATTCTTCCAATTTTTTAATGAAAATGGTGGATTCGCAACAATGTAATTAAATTGTTTTAATTTGTTATCTATATTGTTACCCTTACTATCTTGTTCTTTAAAAAATGGAGCAGACATCGTATTGTCTTTATGTATTGTTGCCGTTGAAAGATTATGCAAAACCATATTCATTTTTGCCATACCAGCTGTTGCGCCATCTTTTTCTTGACCATAGATAGTAACTTTATTATCACACTCACTTGCCGCTCTAATAAGAAGTGACCCACTTCCACAGGCACAATCATACAAAGTGTCGGAGCTTTTAGCATTTTTTATCCCTATAATTTTTGCTAAAATTCTTGATACTTCTGCAGGAGTATAAAATTGTCCTTTACTTTTACCAGAATCTTTTGCAAAATTCTTCATAAGATACTCATAAGCATCACCAATAATATCGTCCCCATCTGTTCTGTTGTCTTTAAAATTCAAATCTGGATTATCAAAAATATCAATAAGATTTGAAAGTCTATCGATTTTTTCCTTATCTTTTCCCATTTTTTCTTCATCATTGAATTTTGCATTGTCAATAACATTTCTTAAGTTATTTACTTCTGCAAGTTTGCCAATAATTTTATCCATTTCTTCGCCAAGATGAGCATCTCTTTTAAGCGCAACCATATCATCAAAACTGGCACCTTCTGGGATCTCAATATCTGCAAAAGGTTGTCCTTTAAATTTGTCACTAACATACTTAACAAATAATAATGTTAAAACATAATCTTTATACTGAGAAGCATCCATACCTCCTCTCAATTCATCACAACTTGCCCACAACTTGCTATATAATTCGCTTTTCTTAACTGCCATAATTTATCTCCACATTAAACTAAAATACTAAAAATTATTGTAAATAATAAAGAAACAACACTTACTCCAACCGATATTATCGTAGCTATCCACATTTTTTTGTTATATTTTTCACTTTTTAATAATGCTTCTTTATTTTCTTTTAACTCTCTATTTTTTATTTCGTATAATTCATCAAGCTTTTCATAATTTTTTTCTAATTTACACAAATTTTCGTTCAAAAATTTTATTTGTTTATTTTGTCCAGCCACTATTTCGTTGTATTTTACATTTTCTTCATATGCAATTTCCCTTGCAAGAAAATCATTTTCTTGATCAATTTGTTGTAATGCTATGGCACTATTTACAAATTGCTTCTTGCTGTTTCTATCTAACAGTTTTTTATTTATCTCATAACTCATCACAACTTCTTCTCACTTTCAATTCTATCTCTCAATTCTTTTAATATTTCTCCGTTATATGAAAAATGTAATGTCCCTTGAACTGGACTTTTCTTGCCTAACAATTTTTGAGCTAGCGCACTTAATGAAGTTTTTTCACCATTATATTCAACATTTCTATTATCCAACACCTTAACTTTAATGTTTGGATTATGGATATATGTAAATTCATCACCTTGTTTAATTCCAAGTTCGTAAAAATCAATAGCACTTTTTCTTATACTATTTGCTAATTGTTCCTCTTTCTTCTCTTCTTTTGAAGGAGTAACTTTTTTTAATTTTCCTTCCATACCATTAATTTCTGCTATTGCCTTTAATAAATCATAAGCATCTTCAGGACTCATAGCATAAAATTCTCTCACCCTTTTCTTTCCTTCAAAATTTTCAATTGAACGAAGATTAGGATTAAGCTTATCTATAATTTCATGTATCTTAATATCAGACAATCTTGAACTTACTTCATAAGTAGCATAAACTCTAAATGCAAATGGTACACACTCGCTTCTATTTAGTTGTGCTAATCTTTTTTTAACATCATCGGCATAACCAATTTTTACATACTCTGGGAATGACGGATTAGTTAAAATATAAATTTCCCCTTTGTTTTCTTCCATATAAACCTCACTGTACTAAAACATTATAACATAAAATTTTCAAAGTTGTATAAAATTATAAAAGATCATTACTATTTTCTACATCTCCATAATGCCATAGGGTGATATAAAATATTTTTCACAATATTTGTATCATTAAATAGTAGTTCTGGTTTGTAGTTTTTGTTTTTCAATTCATTTATAAAGGTTTTTTCATCTTGAGTTAAATTTATGAGTTCTTTTAGATAATTAACAACTTTTAATTTTGCTTGTTCTAAATCAAAGTTATCAGTTTTGGAGATAACTGGTTTTAATTGAGTTTTGAATTTCATATAATTTAACATTTCAATATTACTGTAAATTAGACTATCTATGTCTTGCTCCCCACCAATCATATTATAAAAAATTAAGCACTTTTTAAGTAAATTTTTATCAGTTATAATATTTTTTTCTATCATTGCATTAACATCATATAAATCTCTTGGTGTTGCACGAGAAAGCAAAGCATTTATTTTGCTAGCATATAGCTCCGTTGTGTTTAATGTTAGAATTTCAAATTTATCTATAATCCCTTTACTTAGGACTTGTTTTTGTTCAAGTGGTAAGATATGACATCTATCCATAAAATTTATTTCTATCTTGATATTATCTCTATTCCCAGCATTGTTTATATAATTAAAAGTGAAAGATAATAAAGCATAGTGTTCTCTTGGAGCAACCATTAAAGAATATCCTTCTTGCCACATATAGTCAGTTAATTTTTTTGTGAATTTAGATTTCACTTCTTCAATTTCATTCTTGCTTAAATTTTCAGTAAAATCCAAATCGATATCAACAGAAAGTCTTGGAAGTTCTATTGCTGTTAGGTTAATTGCTGTTCCACCTTTGAGTGCAAGTTTTCCTTTAAAAACAACATCTGTATTTAAAAATTTTAATATTTCAGCAAGTCTTAAAACCTTTTCTAAATTATCTTTTATAAAGTTTGTTTTTGTTGATAATTCTGCCAAGTATTGTTTTGAATAGTTCATTAATATCCTCCATTAATGCGAGATTTTAGATTTTTAGGTACTATTAATTTCCAATTTTCGTTTAGTTCTGTTTCCTTAAATTCATATTGTATAAGATAATTAACCTTTTTACCTATATGAATTTTACATTCTTTAAAAAAATTATCTGAAAATTCAAATTGATTATTATAAAGTTCTAATAAATACCCAACTTTTTGATATAAAACCATCTTATTAATATCTAACAAAACTTCTAATATTTTATTTTCATTAAGGTATTTAATTTGCTCAAGAGCATTTAATATTTCTTCAATACCTCCAGCCAAATTGATATTATCAATACAATCAACTATTGTCTTTTCAAGCGATGAAACTTTAATACCTTCATTGATTATATTATTAACAAACTTAATATTCTTTGCGGATTTAAAAATAAATTCGTTATCATTAAATACAAAATTATTAAACCTTGTTAAACTTCCAACAAAAACATTACTAAAAACTTGATTTGCAATTCCATAATATTCCAAAGCTGAATGATAGCAAATAAAAGAACTTTCTGAAATCTTACTAGCAACTTCAAATTTCGTTGAATAAATATCATTAATTGATGGATCAACTAAAGCATAAAGATTGTTACGAACTTTCTTGTATATGTTTGATTTTAATTTTAAAGCAATCCAGTTTGAATATTGCTTTTCGTTTTCAAACTTATCTATTACTTCTTTTTTTGTTATAAGTTTTGGCAAAGTTTCCATAATATACCTCTTGTTTTATTACCAATAATAGCACAAAAAACTTATAATATCAAGTATTTTGAGCAATTTTTAGTATTTTCCTAAAATAAATTTAAAAAGCATTATATAGTTTTATGCAGTTTAAAAATACTAAAATTTAGCAAAAATATAGGCGTAGGTGTATGTAGGTGCACAAGTTTTAATAATTTTTGCACCTATTATAAAAATTACTAGCGTTTCTGCTAGTATTTATAATGGTTTTATTGACATAGAGCACAAGTTTTGGTAAAAATATTTTTAAATTGGTAATGTGTTGTATTCTCCAATGCTTATTTCTTTTTCATATTCATTTCTTTTAATTCCTGAACCATATTTTTCCGTTAAAATAAATTTTTCACCATTAATGCATCTTATCCTTTTTTCTCCTGTATTTGTTGCCAAATAAGATTGGTTAATATATTCTTTTTTACACTTTGTTATTCCCCTAGGCAAATATTTAACTAAAAATTTTCTTTCTATTTCATCGTTCGATTTCGACAAACTCTCATAAAATTGTACCCTTCTTTCAACATCTCCTACGATTATATCAACACAATTATCTGTTGATTTTAATAATTTGAAATCAAAACCATTTTCTAATAACATAGAATAAATTTGTTTTTCCTGTATTAATACTTCGCTTTCAACTTGATATCTGCCTTCTTGTTTATATTGATGATTTCTTTTAATAAAAAAGTTTAAATTATCAAATGTCGAATAATAAAATTTTACAATTTCGTTAAAAATATTATCTGGTATTTTAAATATTTCAGTTTTGTTAAAATTTTCATTATAAAAAATACTAAGTGGTAATGGAGAATCCGTAACAATTATATCTACTTGACCTCTTAATTTATCCAATCTGTCATATTGATTTTGCAATATGGATCCTTGATTGTGCAATTTTTTAAAATTTTCTTCATATACCACATCCTTTGCAAATTCTTGCACGTATTCACAATTAAAGCCCCTAATTTTTAATTCAGCAAAAACTTTTGCAGCAAGAACAGACTTCCCAGAGCCTGCAGCACCTAACAAATTTACAACTAATGTTTTCATTCCATCCTCCATTTTTTATTTATATTTGTGTATTTTATACGCTTTTATAAGGTTTTTTAAAAAGAGCATAGCTCTTTTTAAATTAAGTAAATCTATATAATTTAGAAGGTTTTTTACCAACAATTTCTTCTATTTGTCCCGTATCAATCATTAAACCTTTTTGCAATAATGTTTTTCTAAAATTTCGTCTATCTAATTTTTTATTCAATATTTTTTCATAAACTGTTTGTAATTCAGGAAGAGTAAATGTGTTAGGGTACAACTTTTTTAAAATGCTAGTAGAAATTATTTTTTCTTTTAATTTTTTAATTGCTTTTTCTAAGATTTCCTTATGGTCATATCCTAGCTCAGGAATTCTGTCAATTTCAAACCAATCTGCCGCTGAAGCTTTTTCGGTGCTTTTAAATTTGTTTATTATATTTGAATCTGAAACTCCAATATATCCAATCGCAATCATCCTTTTCAGCGGAGATCTATTAGGATTCGTAAAAACATCAAACATTTCAAAATCAATATTCTTTAAACGCGTTTTTTCATATAATTCCCTATTCATTGCCTCCTCACCTGTTTCCGTGTTGTAGGCGCATCCCCCAATCAAAATCCATTTATTTTTAAACGGTTCATTTTTTCTTTTAATAAGCAAAACTTTAAAAGCGCTTCTATCAATAGTAAACAAGGCCAGCACCACATGTAACCCCTGATTTTGATATCTTACATCATTAACATTCATTTACACCTCCTTATACATTATATTATGCGTATAAAATACACATTTGTCAACTGTTTGGAAAATGTTTTTTTAAATTTTTTACATATTTGTGTTAACATCTAACCACGCGCTACAAGTTGATTTTAACTTTAAAACAATATAATTAATTTTGCTTTTCTAATTATTCTATTTCGCTTTTTATATTAAACTCTATAACTATTATTATTTTATTAAAAACTACGGGTTTTCTAGTAAACTTTACTAGACTTAATTAACATAATAGAATCCGCAAATGTGATCATTGGAAACCTGTGTGCAATTAACAATATTGTCATACTGGATGATAAATTTTTAATTTTTTCCAAAATTAAAAAGACTAAAAATTTCGATCATTTTTAGTCTATTCCCGTGCAATTACCTCAAATTAGAGTTATAACTCAAAAATTTTTTTGTTTTTTTCAAGTTGTTCAAGTAAATCTTCATGTTCTTCGTCAGTCATATTTAAAAAAACCATTCTTTAAAGTGAAATTACAATTATTTACAGATAAAATAACACAAACTAGTAAAACAAGTTTTAATACAAAACTAACTATTTAAATTTAAACACAATTTTTAATTTAAAATCCAAAGTGCTATATTTAAAGTTGTAGCAATATAAATCCAAATAGGATAAATTGTTAAAAAATAGACATACCATTTTCTAGTTTTTAATAACTCGATGAGTAAATATGTTGCAAAAAATGCATTGATTACTATTAAAATGTTTCCGAGCAACAATTGATTAAGCGTAAAGAAAACTAAACACCATAAAACATTTAATAATCCATTAATAATGCTTAGCACAACCGCTTTTTTATCTAACAAAACCTCTTTGTATAATAAACAAAGTATAATCGCAAAAAGTATATATATTATTGTCCAAACGATCGGAATAACAATGTTCGGCACCCACTGCGTTGGTGTGTTAAGTTTCATATACCAACTCATGCCCAAATTAACAAAAAGGCTACCGAGTCCCGCAACCAATAAAACGGACGCTATTATCAAAATTATATTTAAAATTTCTTTTTTCGTTGTTTTCATACTTTTATTTTATATAAAAATATAAAAATTATGAAAATTTTATTTTTTTAAAATTATTCTTCTGATAAATCAGCTTCGAACTTCGTTTTTTGTAAAGTGCCTATTGGATGCTTAGGTGGAGCATAAATAGAATACAGTTTCAATGGAACATTTTGTTCATTGATAATATTATGCCAAGTATTCGCTGGCACAATTATTGCATAGTTGTCATTAGCATTGCCATAAAATTTTACATCAGGTTTTGTTTTGCCCATGTATACTGACGCCACACCATATTCAACTCTTAAAAATTGATCAAGATTTTCATGTATTTCTAGTCCTATTTCCCCTCCCGGTATTATAGACATAACGGTTACTTGCAAATGTTCGCCAGTCCAAATTGATTTACGATAATTGTTGTTGCATTTTGTTTCTTTGTCAATATTGACAACGGCAGGCTGATTGCCCAAGTCACTGTTAATTTGATTTTTAACCATAATAAACTCCTTTAACTTATATTAGTTATGCACATTGAAAAACAAATGTGAAAAACTAAAATTTTAAGATTTGAATGTCAATTTTGCCATAATAAATGCTTTCCAACTTACAAACAACGTTTGTTTTAAGGCTCAATGGATAGCGATATATATAAAAATACAGACGTAACAAAAAATCTTGGCAACATAAGACAACGACAAAAAAGATTAGTAAATAATTAAGAATAGACTTTTCTTTATATCAAAAAAACCTGTTTAAGTTTTTCTTAACAGGTTTTTTATCTATCCAAAATGATCTTTAAATGCTTCTTACATACTTCTGCCAAATCCACCTTCATCACCCAAATTCTTGTCATCTCTTTTAAACGAATCTATTAAACGCAACAACTCATCATCTTGTTTGTTTGAATTCAAACGTATTATTTCTTCAAAATTGTTTTTATATTCATTTTTCTGTTTTTCAAGTAATAATTTAGCAATATTTAGCAGGTCGCATTTATTGTTTGGGTTAAAATCTACGCCAATGCATTTTTCTTTATTCGGAGATTTTAAGTTTGAAATCACTATATTTTTTGTGTTTGAATCAACATAGGCGTACTTAAGAGCAGAACAACCATACAAAGATGATAAATCCAATTTTTTTATTCCTGGCTCAAATTCTACTTTTTCTAAATTAGGGTTAAATGCAAAACAAAATAAACCAAATTTTTTAACAGTTGACGGAATAACAATTTTTGACAATGCTGGCACCCCTTCAAAAGCCCTGCTCTCAATTTTAGTTACTCCATAAGGAATAAAATATTTAGTTTTAGCAAATGAAACTGGGCAAGAAACCAACACATCGCCCTTTTTATTAAAAAGTATTCCGTCTTTACTACTAGAAAACTCTTTGTTGCCTTTTATTACATAAAACTTGTTAATAAAATCCAATTGGCTCCTTATTTTTTGTATCATAAAAAAGTCATTAGCCTTAGGATCAATAAGCAAACAATTTACCCATCTTATCACACGTCCCAAGCTATCCGTTTCGGTGTCCACAATAATTGAAAAGGTTCCTCGCCTATTTTTATTCACTCACCCCTCCAATAAATTTTCCCTATTATAGCTCAATTTTGAGTTTTTGTCAATAGCTTAAATTTTAACGTTTTAAAAATAATTTAACTTTGAACAGGACTAGTTAATCAAATCCAACTTAAAAAACACCCTAAATTTTAAGGCGTTTTTTTTGTCTTTTATTATTTACAAAATTCTCGTTTTGACTTACAACAAAAATTTTGCCAAAAACAACACTGCTTTTTCATTTAGTTAATTCCTTTTCGATAAACTAAACTTTCTTTAAAATCAACATCACTTTAGCCTCGTATGTTTTTTCTTCTTGCTAAATCCATAATTATTGATCCATTAATATTTTAAATAAAGTTGTTTTTTTTAGCTAAAAGCATTAAACAACCTCATTTTGTTTGACATGTTAGTAATAATAATGTTAAAATTGAGTAAATTAAAATTAAGGAGTGTTTTATGAAACGAGTTTCTCGACCATTTATGTTTATTGGTTTATTAATAAGTTTGTTTGCTTATATTGGAAGTGTAGCATTATGTGCTTTTTTAGTAATCACTTATATCTCTGTTGCTGCATCAATTGGAAACGAAATAACCAATATTGTTTATTTTATTGTGATAGGGTTAAGCGTTGTCATCATGATTTTTGCTCTTTTAGGCTTAATCTTTTCGGCTATATCATTATCACGATGCAATCTGCCAGCTTCTGCCTTCTTTGAAAAGAAAGGTATGGTAATTACAACCTTGGTTTTTAACATTTTAATAATTGCACTTTATGTTTTCTCATTAGCAACAGCATTTAACGTTGAAACATTAATAGTCGCTTTGACTTTTGCTATAGCTTCTGCACTCATTATCGTTGACCTTGCAAGAAACAAAAAATTGTTGATGGCGGAAGATCAAGAAAAAGAACAAAAAGAAGCAGTAACAATAAATCAAAAAGATAGCACAGAAGCAGCTCCAAAGCAAGAAGATATTGAAACAAAATAAAATTTTAAACGACCTCTTCAAGAGGTTGTTTTTTTAAAAAACATTTTAAGTCGTTTGACTTTGTTTGTAGTTTATGTTAACTTATTAAAAAAGGAAGATTATGAAAATATTAAACAAAACTGACAGTTTAAATCAAATTAGAAAACTCGGGCTTAACACAGTCCCAGAAATTGTTGTAAGCCCATCAAATCTAAACAAGATAGATGAATTTGTAAAAAAATATCCCGTTTCGCAATATGTTTTACGCGACACGAGTCAACCGCTAGGTCATTATTTTTACGCAAGCAAAGATGAAATTAAAGAGATAGCCAAAAATTTTACATCTAATTTTTCGTTGGCTGTTTCATTTTATTCATATGGCAAATTTCTTTTAATTGGAGATATCATGATAAGTGGTGACAGAGTCGAATTGACTGCATCAACTAACAACAATTCAAACCATCGAAATGCAGATGAAATTTCAATCTATTCCAATCTTTATGACGATGAACTTTGGAAAATAAAGGGATTTAATGAGCTGGCAAAATATATTGCTGACAAAAATTTAATGGATATAATTGTAGAGTTTGTAGTTTTCGATAAAAAAGTTGGCACAAAAAAGGAAAAAGTTTTAATAATAGAATTGCGAACTGAATATTGATTTTGTTTACATCAAAATTTTTCAAATAAAAAAAGGCTTCATTTCAAAGCCTTTTTATTATGTTAAAATTTAATTTTAAAGTGCGCCATCTTCTTTAACAACAACTGGCATTACTTCACGATATTTTCTTAAACCCGTTCCAGCAGGAATAAGTTTTCCTATAATAACGTTTTCTTTAATGCCCATCAAATTGTCAACTTTACCCTTCAATGCTGCGTCTGTAAGCACTCTAGATGTTTCTTGGAAAGATGCAGCTGAAAGGAATGATTCTGTTGATAAAGCAGCTTTTGTTATGCCAAGCAAGATCCTCTTTGCAGTAGCAGGAACGCCTCCTTCAGAAAGCACACGATTGTTTTCATCTTCGCATTTGTAAAGGTCAACGATGTCCCCTGGCAATAAGTTTGTGTCTCCAGAAGACTCAATCTTTACTTTTTTAAGCATTTGTCGAACTATTATTTCAACGTGTTTATCGTTTACACCAACGCCTTGGCTTCTATAAGCTCCAATAACTTCTGAAAGCAAATAATCTTGCAAGCCCTTAACACCTCTAAGTCTTAATAACTCACTAGGATTGATTGGCCCCTGAGAAAGCTGAGTTCCTGGTTCTACACTATCCCCATTCTTCACCGTCAAAATTGCCGGCTTCTTAATTTCATATTCTGTGTCGCCCTCTTTTGATTGGACAGTAATGATGTAATATTTTGCATCTTGTTTTATGTTCACTTTACCAGCAACTTCACTTAACACGCATTCACCTTTTGGTCTGCGGGCTTCAAAAATTTCTTCAACCCTTGGAAGACCTTGGGTAATGTCGGCAGCGGAAGCAGAACCACCTGAGTGGAACGTTCTCATTGTAAGCTGTGTTCCTGGTTCGCCAATTGATTGAGCTGCGATTATACCAACTGCTTCGCCGATGGTAACTTGTGCTTTCGCCGAAAGATCACGTCCATAACATTTTGCGCATACCCCGTGTCTACACTTACAAGTAAGCAAAGTCCTGATTTGCACACGTTTTATGCCAGCTTTTTCTATTTCACTTGCTTGTTCTTTGCTGATCATTTCGTTTGATTTAACAATTATTTCACCTGTTATAGGATTTACTATGTCATCAACTGCCACACGACCATAAATTCTTTCAGCAAGTGTTTCCTGAACGTTTCCACCTTGATAAAGGTCGCTGACCCACATACCTTTTATCGCTTCACCATTATCTGCAAAGCAGTCCTCTGTTGTTACCACAACGTCTTGTGAAATGTCAACAAGTCTTCTTGTAAGATAACCTGAGTCAGCGGTTTTAAGAGCCGTATCCATAAGGCCTTTTCTTGCACCACGTGCTGACAAGAAGTGTTCAACTGGTTGCAAACCTTGAATAAAGTTTGATTTAACAGGAATATCTATTTTTTGTCCAGAAGCGGCCGTCTTCAATCCAACCATACCGCATAACGTAGCAAGGTGGTGGGCATTACCACGCGCACCTGAAATAATGATTGTTTTAAGTGGATTGCCATCTTCAAGCAAATTCAAAGTGTCCTTGTCTATTTTTACTTGAACATCATTCCAAATGTCAACGTTTGAATCAATTCTTTCATCATTTGTGATTAGTCCACGCTTAAACAGCTTTTCATTTTCCATGACCTTTGCTTCAGCTTCTTCAACATAAGCTTTTTTAGTCTCTGGTTCATGGCCATCAAATGCGTTAATGGTGTTTGCCACCAAAGTAGAATACTTGTAACCAAGGTCTTTAATTTTATCAATCAAAATCGAGCATTCAGTGGTGCCAAGTTTGTTGTAAGCCTGAGCAATGATGTTTTTTAAATCATTTTTAGTTATGATCTTGTTGCATTCAAGTTCACAATAATTTTCTTCCTTTGTTCTATCAAGCAAAAGCCCTTGCGGTATGCTTTGTGAGAAAATAATTCTACCAACTGACGTTGTTAAACGTTTAGAATAGGTTTTACCATCAACCTCTTTCGTAAAACGAACCTGAATTTCAGCTTGAATGTCGAGTTCCCCTGTCTGGTAAGCTATTATAGCTTCTTCCGGAGACGCAAACACACTCTTTTCACCTTTCATATTAGGCAAAATTTGCGTCATAGAATAACAACCCAAAATAACGTCCTGTGTTGGTGTAACGATAGGCTCACCGTCAGCAAGTTTTAAAATGTTATTTGACGCAAGCATCAACACTCTCGCTTCTGTTCGAGCATCAATTGAAAGAGGAACGTGGACTGGCATTTGGTCACCGTCGAAGTCTGCATTAAATGCAGTGCAGACCGATGGATGCAATTTTATAGCCCTTCCTTCGACCAAAACCGGTTCAAAAGCTTGTACTGAAAGTCTATGCAATGTTGGAGCACGGTTTAACAAAACTGGATGTTCTTTAATAACATCAGCAAGAATGTCCCAAACAATAGGTTTTTCACGTTCTATCATGCGTTTTGCGCTTTTGATGTTGTTTGATTTGTTTAATTCAATCAACTTGTTGATAATAAATGGTTTAAACAATTCCAAAGCCATTTCTTTTGGCAAACCACATTGATACATTTTAAGTTCTGGGCCAACGACGATAACTGAACGCCCCGAATAATCAACACGTTTCCCAAGAAGATTTTGTCTAAATCGGCCTTGTTTACCACTCAACATCGCCGTCAAAGATTTTAAATCTCTTTGTTTTGAACCTTGAACAGCACGCCCACGTTTTCCATTGTCGATCAAGTTGTCGACGGCTTCTTGCAACATACGTTTTTCGTTTCTTATTATAACTTCTGGAGCTCCAAGTTCCATGAGTTTTTTAAGACGATTATTTCTGTTTATAACGCGTCTATACAAATCATTGAGATCTGACGAAGCATATCTGCCACCATCAAGTGGAACCATAGGTCTTAAATCTGGTGGAAGAACCGGAAGAACATCAAGCACCATCCATGTTGGATTGTTACCACTTTTTATAAAGGATTCAACGACTTCTAGCTTTTTGATCGCTTTTATACGTCTTTGACCTTTCATGGTTGGCAAAGATTTTTTAAGTTCCTTGCTTTCTTTTTCAAGATCAACTTGAGAAAGCAGTTTCTTTATTGCTTCAGCACCCATCAAAGCCTCAAAAGAACCGTAGCCGTATTTTTCAATAGCATCACGATACTCTTTGTCAGTGATAACTTGCTTGTAAACAAATTCTGTGTCTTTTGGATCTATGACAATGTAGTTAACATAATAAACAATTTGTTCAAGAACCTTTGGAGTCAAATCAAGCAATGTCCCAATTCTCGATGGCACAGAACGGAAATACCAAATGTGTGTAACAGGCGCGGCAAGTTCGATGTGACCCATTCTTTCACGTCTAACCTTTGCTCTTGTAACTTCAACACCGCATTTATCACAAACGACACCACGGTATCTTATACGTTTGTATTTACCGCAATGGCATTCCCAGTCTTTTCTTGGCCCAAATATTTTCTCACAGAAAAGGCCATCTTTTTCCGGCTTTTGAGTACGATAGTTGATTGTCTCAGGCTTTGTTACCTCACCGTGTGACCATTCACGAATCTTTTCTGGTGAAGCGATTCCAATTCTTATGGAATCAAAGTTGTTAAGTTCAAACATAACTTTCTCCCTTTTGTTTGTTATTCGTCAAAATCTCCAAAATCATCGAAGAGATCGGCTTCGCTAAATTCTGAACGAGAAGCTTCTTCCTCCATTGATTCTTTTACCTCATCTTTTTCTTCTTCTTTGCTTTCTTGAGCAAGCAGTTCATCAAAATCAAGCGACAAATCATCAAAGTTGTGTTCTGCTTCAACAGGTGTGATATGCTGATCTTGCTCATCCATAGAAAGTTCATTGATAGAAATTTCTTGATTGTCATTGGTCAAAATCTTAATGTCAAGTCCAAGAGATTGCAACTCTTTTACAAGAACTTTGAAAGATTCTGGTATGCCAGGCTCAGCAATCGGTTGACCACGAATTATAGATTCATAAGTCTTAACTCTTCCTGTAACGTCATCTGATTTAATCGTCAACATTTCTTGAAGAACGTGACTTGCGCCGTATGCTTCAAGTGCCCAAACTTCCATTTCACCAAATCTTTGACCACCAAACAATGATTTACCGCCGAGTGGCTGTTGCGTGATAAGTGAATAAGAACCGATCGAACGAGCATGGATCTTTGAGTCAACCATGTGTTCTAGTTTAAGCATATATTTTGTTCCAACTGTAACAGGGTTTTTAAATGGTTCGCCCGTTCTACCATCATAAAGCTGAACTTTTCCATCTGCTGGGAAGTTGTTGCTTACAAGCAGTTCTCTAATTTGATCGATGTTTGCTCCGTCAAAGTCTGGCGTAGCGATTTTCCAACCAAGGCTTCCGGCAACGAGACCTAAGTGCGTTTCAAGTGTTTGTCCCACGTTCATACGCGAAGCAACGCCAAGTGGGTTGAGCAAGATGTCAACAGGCTTACCATTTGCCATAAATGGCATATCGTTTTCAGGCATTATGATAGAAACAACACCTTTGTTTCCATATCTACCTGCCATTTTATCACCAACAGACAATTTACGTTTTTGTGCAATAAAGACTTTAACCATCATATTTACACCGGCTTCAAGTTCGTCTTTATTCTTCTTAGAGAACACTTGGACGTCGACTACAACGCCTTCGCTTCCGTGTTTAACACGCAATGATGTGTCACGGACCTCTCTTGCTTTATCTCCAAAGATAGCTCTTAAAAGTCTTTCTTCAGGTGTAAGTTCTGTTTCGCCTTTTGGAGTAACTTTACCAACCAAAATGTCGCCAGGCCTTACCTCTGCGCCTATTCGAATTATTCCATTTTCATCAAGATTTTTTAACGCTTCTTCACCAAGATTTGGAATGTCTCTTGTTATAACTTCATCGCCAAGCTTTGTGTTTCTGCAATAAATTTCTTCATCTTTCAAAATAATAGTTGTGTAAACATCTTCTTTAACAAGTCTTTCATTAATTAAAATGGCATCTTCGAAGTTATATCCTTCCCAGTTCATATAGGCAACTAAGACGTTTTTGCCTAAAGCGAGTTCACCATTGTCGCAAGCAAATCCGTCATAAATAACGTCGCCTGCTTTGACTTTGTCGCCCTTCTTTACGCAAGGTTTTTGATTGTTGCAGGTTTCAGCATTTGTTTTCTCAAATTTAGTAAGAGTGTAAATGTCTTCATCACCATTATCAGTCAAAATTCTAATTTCATTTGCACTTACATATGAAACCCTACCGCTTCTTTTTGCTATACCAAGCGCACCACTATCACGTGCTGCGATGTGTTCCATACCCGTTCCAACAATAGGAGCTTCTGGACGAAGAACAGGCACTGCCTGTCGTTGCATGTTTGCACCCATAAGCACACGGTTCACTTCGTTTGAGTTAAGGAATGGGATGAGTGAACTTCCCACTGAAATGTATTGACGTGGGGAAACGTCCATATAATCAATTTGACTTGCTGGTACTTCGGCAATAACTGCTCCATGACGAGCCATAATTCGTTTGTTAACAAAACGTCCGTTTTCATCAAGAGGTTCTATCGCTTGTGCAATGTAAGCTGTGTCTTCGACGTCTGCCATTTTGTAAACATAATTTTTAGAAACAATTCCCGTTTCTTTATCAACAGGTCTATAAGGTGTTTCTAAGAAACCATACTCATTCACTTTTACATATGTTGCAAGAGTGTCAATCAAACCGATGTTTTGACCTTCTGGAGTTTCAATAGCACAAATTCTACCATAGTGTGTGTAATGAATATCACGAATACCAACATCGGCCCTTTCCTTTTTAACACCACCAGGCCCAACGGCAGATATACGACGTTTTTGTGACAACTCAGAAAGTGGATTTTTTTGTTCTAACAACTGTGAAAGTTGTGATTGAGCGATAAAGTCTTTCAGCGCCTTATTAACAGGTTTAGGATTGATAATTTGCGATGGAGTAACTTGGTCAAGTTCTTTCCCTTGCAATGATTCTTTTATGTTTGTAACAAGCTTTTGAACACCAGGTCTGAAAGCGCGTGTAAGCAAAAGTTCGCCAACAGTAGCAAGCCTTTTGTTTGAAAGGTGATCGACCAAATCAATCTTACCAATATCTTCCAAAACATCTAGATAGCAACTGATTGTAGCTAAAATGTCGTCCATAGTTAAAGTGCTAACTATCAAATTTTTCGCGTTTGCCTTAATTGCTTCCAAACGTTTTTCTTTTGTTTTGTTTTCTTTCAAAATTTGCATGAGCGTTGGATAATAAACTTCTTCTGTTATTCCAAGTGCTTTTTCATCGCATGGCAAAATTGCTGAAAGGCGAACACGATTGTTTCCTCTCATAAGGTGACGCTTGCCATTAACAGAAACCCATATTTCATTTATTCCTGCGTCCTGAACTTTGCGTGCCGATTCTTTTGTGAAAACCTCTCCTGCTTTTACAAGAACTTCATCATCTGCAACGACATTGTCCGCGCTTATAAGCCCCTCAATTCTGTTTGCAAGGGATAATCTCTCGTTGAATTTATATCTGCCCGCTTTTGCAAGGTCATAATAGCTGTCCGAAAAGAAGAAGTTGTTAAGATAATTTCTTGTTGATTCAGCTGATGGCACGTCAGATGGACGTGATTTTCTTGCGAATTCTAAAAGTGCTTCATCTTGCGTTTGTTGTGGCTCACGATCAAGCGCTGCTTTTATATAACGGTTGTCACCAAATAGTTTCAAGATTTCTTGACTAGTAAAACCAAAACATTTCAAAAATAGGCCAATAGAAAACTTGTCAGCACGGTTTACGACCATTTTTAATGCCTCATTTGCGCCCTGAACTATTTCTAAATACATTCCTCTGCTTGGCATCATCTGTGCTTGAAGCGTTGAATTGTCATCTTTTTCACGAGTGATATAAACACCAGGTGATCGAACAATTTGGGAAACAACGACCCTTTCGATACCGTTTGTTATAAAAGACCCCGTTTCAGTCATAAGAGGAATGTCACCAAAGAAAACCTCTTGCTCAACAGCTTCACCGGTTTCTTCAACAACAAACCTTGCTTTTATTTTAAGAGGAACTGAATATGATGCCCCCCTTCTTTTGCATTCTTTTATAGAATATTTTGGCTCTGTTGCCAAATTCATATCAAGAAAATAAAGTTTTGCTTTCCCACTGTAATCAGGAACAGGCGAAAACTCATCAAGAACGCTTCTTATACCATGCTCAATAAATTCTTTATAAGAATCTTTCTGGATATCAAGTAATCCTGGGATAGGTGCGATATCTTCAAATTTCGAAAAAGAATATCTTTCTGTCCTTCCAAATTTTTGCTTTTTGATGTTAAGTGACATAATTGGCCTCTCTTCTTAAATTCTACGACATACATGCAAACTGACTTAGACAAAAAAAAGGGCTGACAACACACAAAAAGTGTCGCCTAACCCCTTTCCGTTTAAGCATTTTTCAAATTTTTTATCTTTGCTTGCAACATTCGTCTTGAACATTTTAGCATAGTTGTTTTTTTTTGTCAACGTTTTTTTATAAAAATGTCGCCAAAAGTTGTAAAAATATACCTATTATATCAAAAAAATGCAGAAATAAATCAGAAAAATCAATTTAACTTATTAAAATCTATCAGGTCCTAAATTTTCATTTGATTTTCAAAAGCCAATTTTGAAAATTCAGTGGTCGATGCAATCCAAACAATCTCATCACATTTCTCAAAATTCAAGGTTCTTGTTGTGCCTTTATCTGTATCTGTAAAACCAACAAACTTGTAATAGGCGTTTTCTAAAAGATTAGGGAGATTTATTTCGATATTATCCCTCGCACTTACTCCGAGTAAAGCACACAAATCACTTAGAGTTTCGTCATTAAGATAGGTTTTCAGGACTTTTTCGCTTAGAGTCATAAACATTCCATAATATGCTTCCAAATTTAATCTATCTAAATAGCTTTCATCGTCTGAAAGGCTTGCAATATTGTAGTCATATAAACTTTTTCCAAATTCATTTTGATAGATTATAAATTGTTGGGAATCGCTTTTTAGCATTTTTATAGTCGTGAAACCTTGTGTTAGATAATCATATTTATTATATTTAGTCTTGTCACCTGTATCATCGAAACTCCAAATTGCTGAGTTGTAAACATTTGCAACGTTCAAACCACTACTAGTACTGCTAAACGAATTTTTATAAGTAAAACCGCCGATAGAATAATTATCATCTGATTGCTCTGCACCTGCATAGACGTACTTGTTTGGCTCAAAAGTTTGCGTCCCATCGGGATGTACTGTTGATTTTCTAATCACTTGTCGTTCGCTTCCACTTTGGGAAAGATCGCGAACAGAAATATCATAAAGTGTGGTCGAATAAATTGTGTCTAAGGTGATGTTGTTTGTCGTAGAAGCTCCAATGATTGCGCCAATGTTTGACATGATACCTAGCGAATAAGTGTAAACGCTTAACTCTAAGTTTGCTCGCACATAAGAATCTTTTATTGATAGGCTTGTTAAATTTGAAGTTACCCCACTAGACGATCTTCCAATAATACCTCCAAGTGTTGGTGACGTGTTTTGTCCTTCAACTTTTAAAGTGCCTTCTTTAACAGCAATTTCACTCAAATTGACACTTGTGCCACCTTGCGATGAGTAAGCTATTTCGCCAACAACTCCGCCCAAAACATTTCTTGCTGTAATGTCCGCGTCGACTATCACTCTTGAAATAGAAATATTTCCGCCATTCACAAGACCAACAACTCCGCCAACATATGAAATTGTGTTAACCGAAACACTTGCGCTCGTTTGATTTTCAATTGCAAAACTTTGCCCCATATAAGCGTAGTCAATTTTTGCTTTGTCACTTGCAATGCCCACGACTCCGCCAACTGCCGTAGCAATATAAGGTTTTAAATCAAAAATATTGAAGCTCCCCTCTGTTCCGTAAACGTAAACATTTGTCAAAGATCCTTTCAACTCTCCTGCAACAATACCGCCATATGAGTGCGCTTTTATTTTCATGTTTGCATTAATAGTCAAGAAAACGTTGTTTACAGAAACTTGCGAAGCAATGCCACCAAAGGCAATACCCGCTTTGCTTGCAAAGATGTTGACTGCCCCACGAGATATATTGACATCGTATATTTTCCCAATACCACCAGCATAACCTATTATTCCTCCGCCATAAGAAAGTTTGTCTATCGTTGAAGAAACAATGTCGTTTGTGTCATCCGTTGAAGGAACATAAGAAGCGAATGAGCCAACATAAGCATCGATGTTTTTAATGTTGAAATTTTCAGTTGCATATCCTATTACACCGCCGACAACATTTTTGCCACTTACTGTAACTATATCTTCAGTGGTGTTTTCACTTTCATCTTCACTTTTTACGCCTTTAACAGATATGTTGAACACGTTTGCATTACGAACAGTACCCGCCAAACAACCAACAGCATTTACATTTGAGAAGTTGACAACTTCAGGTATGATTATTAAATTTGAAACAGAAGCAAAATTAACACTACTGCCTGAAATTTCGCTAAACAATCCAGCATAATCGATTACTTTGTTTGATGTAATTCTAATGCCCCTGATTGTCATACCATTTCCGTCAAAACTGCCCTTTAAGGATTTGTTGTATAAGTTGGAATAATCCCCTGGCATGCTTGAATAATCGATTTCACAAGCTAGACGATAATATCCTGTTAAAATATTGCTAGAGTTGGACATATAACTTTCCATTGTTTCAGGCGAATGTATAACAAATGGATTAAATGCACTGCCATCTGCCGGTGAAGATGGTGCTGTTTCATAATGATAAGTTATTTCACCATTTGGGCTTGTAGTCATTCCAGTGTTTATCCTTTGTCCATTTGAAATCATGTTTGCTGAAACAAGTTCAAGCCTTCCTCCTGCAAATTGCATGCCATTAAACAGATTGCTTGTCTGCCCTGAACTGTAAAACCAAACAGAGTTGTAACTTGGAGTCGTTGAATAACCATATGAAGAAAATTTTTCTTCCAAATTTGCAAATTCATTAATTATAGAATCAGTATTACTAGTGTCAAAATTTAATGGCAAAACGCCTTCCAAAGTTGGTATTAAAAGACTGTTGTTAATTTCATTTCCTTTTATATAATAACAATCTACAAATTTTCCTGATACGATGTCACTAGCAAAAATATAATCATTTGCACTGGAATCACGGACTATAAAACTGGTTGAAAAGCTTCTGCTTATTGATCCAGAATTATAGAAAGCAAACCCTGCGCTCATACCACCCGATTGAATAGGAAGGTTTGAATAGCAATCGGCAATCTCCCCTTCATTGTTAAACACGAATGACGAAGCCGACACGCTTGATGAAATCATACTTGTCTTACCGTTTTCAGTTTGAAGTGAGTAAGGTCTTGTGCTTGAAACATAGCCCGACGTAAAGCTGGTTAAAATTTTTCCGTTTAAAGTGTTTTCTCCCACAAATCCACTGGTGCTAAACACGTCAAGATAAATAGACGTCGAAACAAGCATTCCTTCTTTAAATGCCGTAGAGGCAATAATGTTGCTGTTTTGCCCAACAACACCACCAATTGTTATTACAGACTGAACATTTACTTTTGACAAGCTGTTAGTCAAATAGCCTGAGTTTTGTCCTACTATTCCTCCAAAATAGAACCCACTTGTTGAAGGATCACTGTCAAACGTAACAAACAACTTTGCTCCACTCGCCATCTCAACTTGAGCGTTGTAAATTGAGCCGTTGTTGACTCCCGCGACTACACCTATTGATGCTGTCGTTGTTGCAGAAGAATTGAATGTGACAGCCTTGTTTGTTTCTCCACCTATTTGCACTTTGACATTTTTAATAAAGGTGTTAGGGCCTATCGTTCCAAAAAGTCCTCCTGCATCTGCCGATCCTAATTGATAAGTTTCACCGTCAAAAATGAAATAATGATTGTTGCCGTCAAACGTTGCAATTTCAGTGTTCAAAGGAACAAAATCTTGACTCGGAACATTTATGTCATTCATCAAGATGTAATGCCCCCCTGCTGTCATATTTAAAAATTCATCATAAGTGGTTACTGGATTTGGGCTTTCTTCAGACCCACGAAGAAAAGCATAAACGTCGATGTCAACATCGATTTCTGTGTAACCGTTTGGATATTCTCTATTTACTCTTGCTGTCCACACATATTGCCCATATTGCAATCTGTATTGACCACTGTAAGAGAAGAAATAGTGCCTGTTTGCTGGATCGTGCGCCACATTTGTGGTAAAACTAAACCCAGAGGTTGAGAGATAACGAGTTGAAATCGAATTGTCCGTTGAAAGCACGCTACTTGTCGATTGCGCCTCTTTTAATGGCGTTGGATAAATTTGAACACCTTGATCATTGTTGGCATTCAAATCGGTGTAAAACATCCAAGTGCCATTCACTTTTAAGCTTTCTTTGAAAACATTAACACTGTTTAAAACTGATTGATTTGCTGGATTATATTCCAACATTTCATCAAAGTTTAAAGCCAACTGAGTTCTTTCACCGACCGCCGATGTCACGACCCCATTATTCATGCCCTCTATCAAATCTTCGTTTTCCGAATTTCCCACTATGTTTATAACATACTCTAACATCGTAAGATTGAGTGTTGCAGAAGTCTCGCTTATCTGCCCAAATTCGTCTAGCTTTGAAGCTGAAACCGTAATTTCAAAATCTTTGCCACCGTCTGCATCATAATCGGTGATCTCATCATTTGTCATAACGAGATAATATCCATCGTCACGCAAATCGATAGTCGCTATCGAAGGATCTGACGAAATGACATTAAGCGTAGAAAAATCATATCCTTCATTTTTCACATCTAATTTGTATTCAACACCACGAGCCACTTGTTTTTTGTTTGGATAGCCGTCAATTTGAATGTCAACAGCGTCTTCACGTAGTAATGTGTAATCAAACTGTTTAGAAAAATTTCCGCCTTCCTGTTCAACTGTAATGACAACGCCAACACTTGTCCCGTCAACTACCGACTTGTTTGAAAAGATGTAACGAACATAAATTTGACCATTAAATGAAATTGAAGCCAAAGCGCTCTGCCTAATTTTAATTCCGCCATCAACCACAACATAAGTAATTGGTTCGAAAACAATTTTACCATCACTATCAATGTTTATAGTTCCAGCCGTAAAATCTGCCGTTGCTGCACCGTCAAAGCTGTTTTTACTTGCGTTTTGAATTAAAATTGATTCAAAATCTGCATCAACAGGTGAAATTGACACCGACAACAAGCCATTCGCACCTGGGACAATTTTGTCTGACTCTTGCGACAAATCTTGAAGTTTTGGATAATTTGACGCAACAATAACATCGACAGAATTTTTTACTAGAGTAAGTTTTATGGATTTTGCCACTTCTCTGCCATTCGACTCAGCATAGTAAACAACAGTGTAAGTGCCATAAATGTTGTGGACAAGCCTATTTTTAAATGCCGTCGAGCTTGTGTCCACCCTTATTTCAACGTCAAATTCCAATGTTTCTTTTTTTTGTGCTGTTTTAACATCAAACAAATCTGACAGAGGGTGTGCTGAGTCAATCATATCGTCTTTTGAATCATAAATCTCGACAGTTAAACTATCCTTTGGCTCATCAGAATCAATCTCCACCAAATCTTTAATCGAATGTGATGAACTGATCGTGTAAGCATCATAATTGGAATAAATTGCTTTTGATCCTTCGTTGTAATTTAACGTAACATCTTCTAATGTGCTGACAGCATGAAAGTAGCCCTTGCCATTGACGAGTGTTGAAATGCTCACTGTTATGTTAAACTTGTCAGTAGCGCCTTCGACAAGTGAGATGTTTGGTTTTTTAGTAAAGCGGACGCCCTGCCCAGAAACCTCATAATTTCCATATTCAAGAACTTCTTTCGATATTTGAATATCAAAATTGTTTGTGCTAGCAAGTTGAATAACTTGGTTGTTTAACAACACTTGTCCTGTTTTTGAGATGTTAAAGGATGTGCCATCTTCCAGTCCATACGCCAAACGTGTTCCGCCAAAAGTATCAGCGGAAAGTGTGTAAACAGGGGAAACATCTATGTTGACACCTTTTTGTGAATAGACGTTTAATTTGGCATTCTGTCCTAATGTCATGTTTCCCAACTTAAATATCCCTGCTTCTAACTCTTCCACGTAAGCATAATAGTTGAAATAATTTATCACATTCAAGTAAATCGTCTGTTTTTTGTTTTGATTTAACAAACTAAACACTTCGATTTCAGCAAGCCCGGTTCCTTTTATGTAAATCTCACCAGATGTAGTTATTTCAACATTGGCGCTATTTGATCGAACGGTGACGTCGTTGCCGTCCACAACAAGTGGATAAAGTGCATCGCCTGGTTTTAAACGGTTTAGCACATCCAAACTATTTTGTGCATCAGTTAAATTCCCTGTTACATATTCGCCGTTGTTATAATAACCCACTGCATCAAAATAATAGGCAAAATAAACTATGTTTTCACAAGTGCAATTTCCTTGAGAGCAACCATTTTGGTGCAACTGTCTAAATCCTGACGTGGTGTTTGGAGCGACAGAAAAACTTGTTGTCTGTTTTTCAAAGGTTACACTGTTTATTATCGTCGCTATATTCTCATCATTAACTACAACAAAATCGCCGTAATATTCAGTCAATGAAAGATTTGTTACAACTATATTTGCTCCACCATTTGAAATGATTGTTCTTTCTACAAATGAACCTGCCTTGTCATTTTCAAGATAACCACTTGGGATTCCTGCAAGACCACTTAAACCTGTCCCAAGGAAAATTTGGTTAAATAAAAGTGAGTCATATGTCAAGCCTTCTAAATCCTCAGCAAAACTATCTTCAAATATTGCTTCTTCACTATAAAGAATTCCCATGGAGGCTTTTTCGTTTTTAAACTTGCCATTGTCTATTGCTTCAACAGAAATGGATTTTTGACTTCCAATTTCTACACTGCCCTCAAATGAGGAAACAATAAGTCCGACAGTCTTCCCCCTGACAAACGTTCTGGTAGTAGCATTGATTAGTTTTCCACCGGTCATCTTTCCAATTAATCCACCGGCATTTTTTGCCCAAACGTCTCCTCCCGCCAAAATATAGTTCATTTCGCCAGAAGACACACCAGCCACACTGCCAACAGTGCCTTTTAAATCGGAACTTTTAAAATTCGTTTCGTCAAATGAAGCCATGTTTGTGACATGAATCAATGCATAAACCGAATAAGCCGAGTAACCATATTTAGAAAAATCACTTTCCTGCCCTGAAATTGAACCGGAATTGTCACCTACAATGCCTCCAACAAAAACATTGTCTGAAACATTGCCTGAACTACTATAGACGTTTAAATAGTCTTCAAACAAAACATTTGGGCTATTTATATCACCAGAGTTTTGCCCAACAAGACCGCCAATATTGATAACTTGCGTTGTGCCAACCGAAATTTTGGATGAAAAGATCCTTGCCGAAACATTGTCTAAGGTGGCTGAGCTTTTACCTGCGAGTAGTCCGATGTTTGCTTCTGTCGTAACGGAGGCTACACTGATCTTCCCTTCAAATGTTATGTTGGAAATTTCTGCGTCCTCGCCCAACTCGCAGAATAGCCCATAATTAGAATTACCATTTTGAATGTTTATGCCAACGATTCGTGCATTTCCATCTCCTGTTCCATCTTCTTTAGTAGAACCTGTAATAGAACCTGTGAAAGCCAAATCCGTTTTATCAGCATTCATGCCTTTCCCTAAAGGCAACTGATTTGATATGGAAGAAACATCTATTGTTGTGCTTAATTTATAATGAGATCGCATGGCCTCAGCGCTACTACCAATCGCAAGAATATCTTGCGCAGTCTGTAATATGTAAGGGTTTTCTGTGGTCCCATTTTGAAATTCTATTTTAAAACGTAGAATCGAATTTTGATATGCTGGCAAAACCGCGCCCGCGCTCATCCATGAGTTTGGAATAATTTGTAGTTCACCACTATATGTGACATCTTGGACGTTTAAAACATCAGAATTCAATTTTATACTAATAAGATAAATACCCTTGCTGGTTTCATTTATTTTAATCTCATCTTCATTAATCAGAGTTTTTAAAGCGTTCTCTCCTGTGCCTATGTTTTGCGACACATATCGAATTGTTATCCCTGTGTCAGTTGCAGTAAACGGATTAAGATAAACACCAAAATCATAACTCGTTTTTTGCGCAGAAAAGATGATGTTCGATCCGTAATTTGAACTGATGCCTACAACATTGTCGTAAGCCGAACCCCTTATCGTTACAGCAAAATGACGCGTTTCTCCAAATTGCCTTAATGTCGCATAAAAAGTTACTGAGAAAGTCCTATTGAGCGATCTGTTCACAGAAAACGTCATGCTAGCCGTGTCAAAAGTCCCGTAATACTCAGTTACACTTTCACCGATTCGGTAAACATTTGAACTAACAGTGAGATCATCGTAAACCATTGTGTCGGTCATTTGCCATGAAGCACCAACCTGCTTGAAAATCGAAGCACCATTTAACGACCAGTAAATGAACCTACTTGAATAGTTTTCCGTCTTAAATTGACGGTCAATAGGATCATAAAATCCATATGCGATGTTTGGCGAAACGACCTCGCTAAAAGAAACGGATTGCAATGTTTGATCAGTAACAGAATCTCCTACGTATAAATCCAAAACCGTAGAATAAGACTCTGTTTGAGAATTTTGCATATTAAACGAAGAAACTGGAACGTATGAAATAAGATCAATTAAAGCGTTCTTTTCAAAGTTGTCAATCTTTTTAAAATCCTGCACCGATGTTCCAAAAACGTTAAACTCTATTTGTGAAGTTCCAAAACTGTTTACTCCTATGATGTAAGAATTTTGAGCCCCTCCACCAGAAATGTTTGTCAAACTTGTGTCAACGTAATCAATTCTTGAAAAACTGTCAATTGTGTTTGAAACAAAGTTTAAGTAGGCATTGCTTGAATAATTTACAACTCCACTTGAATCCGTTTCATTTTTTAATATCAAATTCATAGCGACATCATATTCATCATTCTCCACGATCTCATATGATTGCACGCCCGAGCTCTTTGACGAGTCTAACACGATTGACAGATCATCAAACGTGTCAATAACCCTAAACGTGATTTTCTTTGTAACCCCATTGTCGAGAGTAACCGAATAGGTCGCATCACCTACCATGCGAGGAGTAAGGTTGAAAATTAAAGGATATTTTCCTCCTGTCTGCGTTCCCATTCCAACATAACTAACAGTTAAAGCCGAAACATTGCCCTCAACAAAACTTAATGTGGCACTTGAAAACGGTTGATCGGCCAGCAATCCAGAAAACTGCTGACCTAATGATGAATTAGACAAAAACACACCTGTGTTTGCGCTGTTTGGTTGATAATTAAAACTTTCGTCAGCAAATGTTAATGCCCTTGCTCCATTTTTTACAGAGTACTTTGCAGTGTAAGTCACCGTGTCTTCTTCCAAATAATCACTCACAACGACAAATTTTACTTCGCCTTCACTTTCCCCACTGTTGACTGCTCCACGCAAAATCAAAGGAGTGGAAAGGTCTTCTTTTTCTATCACCGTTCCACTTGAAATCGTAACACCTTTGTGCAAAATCTGAACTTGGCTTGTGTTGTAAACAACTTTAACACCTGCATAATCCGAATTTGGTTCATAGACTCTAACGTCAAGTTCAACGCCATTATTGGAACCATAATAATAATTATAAAGTTGATACACCGGTTTCGTAGCAGAATCAGTAAGTCCATTAACCGTAATATTCATAGGAGCAACATTTAAATCTACAACGATGTTTTTGGTTTTGCAAACAGAATTTTCTCCATTGTCAAAACTTTTGCCATCAACGTAGTAATAAATTTTAAGTTCAAGATTGGTTTCTTGGGATATCGTCGTCGAACTAGTCAAAGTTAGGTCAAAGCTTATCGTTTGGTTTTCATAGCTTTCATTTGATTTTTCAACTGACAAAACAGAGGAATCGTCAACTAAATATTCAAATTTTACATATGAATTCGCTATGCTACCAGCTATTGTTGGATTGATTGCACTATATGGTATTTTCACATTGAGTTTTGCAGACCTGTCATTTTCATTTTTACTGTTGACTACCAAGGAAACTTTGTCGTCTTCGGCTCCCTCGACCTTAATTGGATTTTCCTCAAACCCTTGCAAAGCACAAAAAGAAAAAGGCACAACTATGGTTCGCTCCTCCCTAGTTCCATCAACATATTCATAATAATTGTATCTAGCAAAAGCAGAAAAACTTTGCGCATCATATGCAAGACTTATCGTTTCTATTTCTGTGTTTTCTTCACCATTTTCATAATAAAAATGCAGTGTGTTCGCCTCGTCCAACATCACCTTTGCAAAGCGGTTGTTGTCACCAACGTTTTCTACTTTGTCTGTAAAATGAAATGTCAGCTCTTTTTCAGTGGAATTACTGTCAAAATCGAACATCTCACTGCTTGGCACAAAAGCCTGATTTTTGCTTACATACAAAGCTTGATTATTTTTTAATGAAATCGACGACGAATATTGAAAAACTTCAATGTCCACTTTACAAGTTTTAGCGCCTTCATTAGTCATCGCAATGAGTGTTGTCGACCCACCACTTAACCCTGTCAGTTGAACAGTTGTAGTCGCTCCCTGCTGAGAGATAACTTTTAATCCAACGTGTTCGCTACTGCTGGTAGATGATGCAGAATCTACTAAAGAAAAACTTAAACTGTTGTCTATGTTGTCATTATAGTTTCCTATAGTAAATTGAATATTTTTACTTTCACCTTTATAAAGGGAGATTGATGTGTAATTTGAACTAAGTGTCAAATTTTCTAAATCCGATCCACCACAACCAGCAAAAAAGAGGCCTGAGAGTAAAAACGTTACCCCCAAGCATAGCACTGCAATCAGTTTTTTTAAATTCCTTTTTAAACTGCTCATTTTCCCCTTTTACTCGTTTGAACCTTGGAAAACAGACCTTATATAATCAGTAGCAACAACTTGAATCATAGTCCTGCTTGTTGGGCCTGTAATCAAGAAAGCTTGCCCCAAGGTCGCAGTAACGATAGCATTTTGTTCTTCTTCGTTTATTCCGCCCGATTTTTTATAAAGGTCAACAAGGTCGTTTATGTCATTAGGTGCCAACGAGAATATCAATGAATATTGGCAAGCATTGATAACCGCTGTTGATTGACGTCTTATTTCCTCCGTTCCCACAAAATCGGCTAAGTTTTGGGTGATGATTATCTGCATTCCCCAATATTTTCTTATACGTTTTGCCATTTGAGCCATAAAGTCAAGCGCAATAGGAAAATTTGGATTGATGAATAAGTGCGCTTCATCAACAGCAACAACTATCTTTCTGTTGTTAGCCTTGTCGCCTTTGTGATATTTAGCATTGAAATCCTTGTTGTTTATTATTTCGTTGTTAAGATATCTAAACACCAAAAGCATTTGCGCATTTGTCAAAATAGGGTTGTTGTTTGCAAACAACGACTGAAAATTAAAGCACACAAAGTTTTCGTTTGTTTCAATAGACGTTGGACCATTCCATAATTTAGAGTTTCGTCCACCTGATGCAAATTTTTTAATATATGCTTCAATGGTCATCAAGTTTCGTAAAGTAAAATCGTCTTTGGCAGATTTTATTCTTTTTAAAACGAGCTGATAAAGGTCATCAAAAATCGGGTAATCTTCTGGTTTTTTGTCGCCTAAATACGTGTTTTCATCAATGCCTTTTAATTTGTAAGTATCAACGATAAGTGAGTTTAAAAGCTCAAAAGCGTCTGCACTAATTCCCTGCAAAATGTTTCTAAAAAAGCTCTCCAAAAATTGCAAATGCTGTGAATACGAATCGTTAACACGAACATCTTTCTTTTTCTTGCGCTTTGGTTTGAAAGTCGTTGGGTCAAACTCTTCTTCACTTTCCTCTTCTGCAAGCTCGTCCTCAGCTTCATCAAGAGATGCTATGATGTGAAATGGGTTGATTATACCATATAAGGAAGAACCAACGTCAATATATTTTCCGCCCAAAGATTCGGTTAAGTATGCATACTCTTTTTCTGGGTCTATGATAAATATTTTACAGTTGTCTGCTGCAAGATTTGCAAGCAACGTCTTTGCTGCATAAGATTTTCCGGAACCTGACTTACCAATAACCATCATATTTGAATTGACACGCACACTGTCGCGTGTGAAAAAGTCAATGAACACCGGATATTCGTTATCGCCAAGGTATATCCCCTTTTCATCTTGCATCGCACTGGAAATAAATGGGAAAACTGCGGCAAGTGTGGAAGTTGGAATACCGCGCTTGTAACCTTTGATATTGTCGCGCTGAGAAATGTTACTGCTGATAAAGGCGTCTTGTTGACGAGCAAACATCTCGCTAAATTTAAATCCGCTTTGTTTTAACATAGCTTTTACATCACGTTTTGCTGCATCTTCACAAGTTATGTAGGTGTTTACGTCATAAAGCTGTTGGTTGTTGTTTTTCAAATTAACAAGCAAATCTTTAAGCGTTTCAACGTGGGTTTGCAATTCAATTTGACTTGATGAACGACCTGTTCGATATAATTTGCTTTCCATATCCATTATCGCTTTGTCAATCGAACGTTCGGAGACCGATTTCGGTACCTGAGCAAACTTCATTACAACCTTTGTCCTGTCAAGCAAAAAGATGTCAGAGCCCCAAGCATTACCTACGTTAAGTGGATAATCTGTTATGGCATATGTTCTAAATGCATTGCCATCGATTATGTATTTTGCTGCCTTAAATTTTATTTCCTTAGGTCTCGCCCAGTCAGCATAAGCTGAAAGTGGAATGCTTTCAAGTTCTCGCTGATCAAACTCACGACCATAATTAGCTCTAAGAAATATGGTTAAATCCTGCCCATACAATCTTTTTGCGCTCATAGGCGCCAAAGAAGACGCAAGAGAATTGATCATACCGTTGACAGTGTTTTCTAAAAGTTCTAAATCTTTGTCATAAACAACAACATAAAAGTGATCTTTGTAAACCTTGTCTTTTCGGTTAAGATTTTCCATGAATGAAACTCTTTCCTCAAAAATAGGCGAACGCACATCAACCTCTTTTTCAGAAACCTGACCTTCATACTGCATTTCAAGTAAAAGTTCGTACTTTTTGTTTTCTGCATAAATGTAGTTGTCGAGAATCATGGCAAGATTTAATTTTATAATCGAACAAGTTTGATCAGGAGTCAGCCTTCTTAAAGCATTCGCAAAACTTTCGATAACGTTGTCTTGAGTGTATTCTGTAAGTAGCCCAAATAAAACCGGTTTAATTTCAATAACCTGTCCATAATAAGAACCAAAATTAATGAATCGATCTTGATAAATGTTTTCAAAAGGAATTATTTCCTTAATGTCTCCCTTCTTCCCCTTTGCAGAGTCAACAGAAAACTTTTTCTTTTGCGCCATAAATCTAAATAAGTGGGCACACGTGACGTAAAGCCTTTCATCATCTGCAATTTTTATAAATGTTGCAACATAAAAAATAGTACAAACACCAGCGATCCAATAGTGCCCTTCAAAGTTTGATGCAAACAAGATTATCGCTATGGCGCCACCTATGACCATCAAAATTAAATCAAGCCCGGTTACTCCCCGAACAAATTCCAATTTTACTTTTGTTTTTCTCGGAATAATTCTTTGCATAAAAAATTCTCCTTATAGAGATATATTACTACAAAAACACCGAAAAATACAAACGTTTTGACAATAAAATATTAATTAATAAAATAATCACAAAATTTAAAAAACTGCACAATTTTTTTTATTTTTATAATCATTTTCGAAAACAAAAATTTTATATTTTATTTTTAAATAAAACGCTTTTAAAAATTTTAATGCTTCTTTTAAAATATTTTAAAAAATAAGTTATTTTCAAAATTTTTTAAAAATTTATTAATATTTTTAATGATTTTTAATGATTTTTTATATTT
>CASFYE010000021.1 GCA_949298925.1 uncultured Bacillota bacterium | reverse complement strand
CGTCCGAATCTTTAGAAAATTGTCCATTGGTGGAATTTTGATTTTAAATAATTATTCTGTCTGGGTATTGAATAAATTTTGGCTTTAAGTTTGTTTTGATGCAAGCAAAAACGACCACTAAAACGACAACAACAAAAACAAAACTCAAAAGGCAAAGAGCTATTATCCTTGCCTTTTTTTTCTGTCTTAATGCCGTAGTTTCATCAACAATCAAACTGGTCTTTGGCATTATTTATCTTCTCCTTCTTTTTTCTCTTTCGTTGTTTTTTTATTGGAAGTCGCTCTAACTCTTTTTGGCTTTTTTTCTTCCCCAACCTCTGTTTTGTTTGTAGTTTCTTTTTTGTTTTCCTTCGATTGTGCTGAGTTTTCGGCTTTCTTGCCTTCGTTTTCGATTTTCTCAATATGGCTTTCATATTCTTTAACTATCTCTGAGTACTCATCCATAGTTATTATGCCATTATCCATAAGTTTTTTGCCTTCCTCGATTTTTATGCGATAATCTTCAAGCATTTTTTGGGCAAGTTGTTTTTGACGAAGCTTTTTTTCTTTTTCTTTTTGTTCTTTTTCTTGCTTCTCCATGACTTTGACTATCTCATCAGCTTTTTTGCCTTCCATAATCATGTCAACTTCGGCGGTATAAATAGTTTCGCGTTCTAACAATAATTTCGCCATTTCATCAAGCTTTTCTCGGTTGGCTGAAAGAATCTTTTTTGCACGGTTGTAATTTTCAGCTAAAATGGATTTTACTTCTTCGTCTGCTTGCGATGCAAGTTTTTCGGAAAAGTCATTTTTCATTTGATAATCTCTACCAACAAAAATTTCTTGCTGAGAGGAAAGTGAAATAAATCCTAATGATTTACTCATACCCCAATCAAACACCATTTTATGTGCCAATTTTGATGCATGTTGAATGTCACCAGAGGCCCCTGTACTTATGTCCTTAAACACGAGCTCCTCAGCGATTCTACCACCCATACACATTGCGATGTCATCAACTATCTTAGAATAGAACAAGTGATTTTCATCTTCATCAGGTCTTTGCATTGTGTAACCACCTGCCATGCCTCTAGGAATAATTGAAACTTCTTGAACGTTGTCACAATTTTCCAAAAGTTTGCCAAGTATTGCATGCCCAGCTTCATGATAAGCTGTTATTCTTCTGTCCTTTTCTGTAACAAGTCGGCTCTTTTTCTGTGGCCCCATGATAACTTTGTTTATGCCCTCGGTTATGTCCTTCATATGAATTGTTGGTCTATTCGCCCTTGCAGCTAAAATAGCGGCTTCATTTAGCATGTTTTCAATGTCAGCACCGGTAAATCCAGTAGTAAGTCTTGCAAGAGTTTTAAAATCAACAGATTCATCAAGTGGTTTGTTGCGAGCATGAATTCTCAAAATTCCTTCTCTGCCTTTTACGTCAGGGATGTTGACATAAATTTGTCTGTCAAATCTTCCTGGTCTCATAAGCGCTGGGTCAAGGACGTCACTTCTGTTTGTCGCCGCAAGGACAATTATGCCTTCATTTGGTTCAAAGCCGTCCATTTCAACAAGTAGCTGATTTAAAGTTTGTTCACGTTCGTCATTTCCTCCGCCCAATCCAGCACCTCTTTGCCTTCCAACTGCATCAATTTCATCAATAAAAACTATACAAGGCTTATTCTTTTTGGCTTGTTCAAACAAATCACGAACACGTGATGCCCCGACACCTACAAACATCTCAACGAAGTCAGAACCTGAAATTGAAATAAATGGCACATTGCTTTCTCCCGCAACAGCCCTCGCAAGCAAAGTTTTACCCGTTCCAGGATTTCCAACGAGCAAAATTCCCTTTGGAATTCTAGCACCCAAATCTGTGAATTTTTTTGGATTTTTCAAAAATTCAACGATCTCTTCAAGCTCAGCTTTTTCCTCATCAGCGCCAGCAATGTCTGAAAATCTTACTTTGGTTGTTGCATAGGCCTTTGCCCTTGTTTTGCCAAAGCCCAGCGCTCCTTTGTTGGAGTTTGCCATCATTCTGTAAAGCACCCAAACCATAATAAAACCAAAAACGATAATCAAAAGTGTTGGCAAAAAGCTTAAAAACCAATTGTCGCTTGGACGATTTGTGTCATAAGAAATCACCACTTCTATTCCGTTTTGAGCATTTTCTTCATTCATAGCGTCTATTTTTTCAATAATCCTATTGATGTCATTGGACGATGAATATTCAAAATAGTAATCTGAATTCGTTGGAAAGAAATCTGCATTTTTGCTGTCTGCTACTAAGATATAACCTGTTCCGTCATAATAATAAAGCTCAGCCATTTGCAAATTTCTTTCACCGGTTTGTTCATCATTGTAAGTCCCCGCTATAAATGCATCGACCTCACTCAATTCAATTCTTTTGCCAGGGTTCGACGTGTCAATAAACAAAAAGCACAGCAAAAGCACAACAACTAATGTGAGAACCAAATATGATATTTTGAATCCCCCTTTTTTTTCTTCCAAGTTAACCTCCATAATCGTTAAGTAGTTTATAACAATACTACTGATAGTTAGTTTAACATAATATATTTTTTTTTCCAACTATTTTTAATACTAAACTATTATTAAACAGGGAACAAAGAAACTATAACCTTAAACACGACATTTTTTAAAAACTCTTCTGGCTGGATATTTTGTGTTTGTAAAAATTTCTTCGTTTCAGCGCGATTTGTTGTATAAAATTTTTCATACATATCAAGTGTATCGCAGTTTTGCGTAGCTAAAAACTCTATCGAAGTATTTATTTCACTTTTAACCTTCTGTTCAACAAGTTGCCTTATCCTTTCACTTATATATGCAGTTTCTTTGCTTTGCAACATATCTTCTTTCGATCCTTCTGTTTCCAAAAGCGACAAAAATAATTTTATGTTTGCGGTGTAAACTGGAATGCCATTTTCAAATTCAAATCTTTCCAATATTTGTTGATTTTGAACTTTATATATAAGTTTTGCGTTATCCAATTTTTCATCTGTGACATTTTCAAGAGTTATTATCTCACCCGTGGTCGCACTATTTAGCCAATTAAGCCCTCTAAGAAGCTCCTTGCTTAAATGCGCCTGCATTTTGCCATTTTTAATTAACAAACTGCTTCCATCATTGATTATTTGAATTTGCTTTGAGTTGCTGTCAGAAGATTGCTCAGAGCTTTGCCCTTCATGAGAAGAAGAGGTTTGAGTTTCACCTGTAGAATTTTTTTCTTTATCACCAGAACTCTCGCTGTCTGAGCTTTTGCTCTCTCCCCCCTGCTGACTGCCAAATCCAACAATGTTTTCAGCATTTTCTATAGGAATTCCATTTACATCTCCCTCTATTATCGCCAAATGTCCTAATATTGAAGATTTTACTGGTGAATAGTATCCTTCATAAAATGAATTAATAGTAGTATATTTCCAAAGAACATTACTTGATGTATAAAATAATAAATCTTCTAAATTAATATCTGATTCTTTGTCGAGCTCTTGTATAAACTCTAAAAACTGCTTGCTTGTAACATTTGTAGAAATCAAAACACAGCTTTGTGGTAATGACGCAATTCTGCCAAGATAATCAAGTGCAGACGCGATATCTTCTTCCAACAGTTTTTCACTTACAATTGCGGTGTGAGTGTGAAAAAGCGAAATGTTTTTCCCAATTTGTAGACTCGCATTTTCAAAGGCTTCACTTATTGATGAAGCAGAACTAGAAAAGACTTCGTATTGCTCAGAATAACTTTGATTTGGATGAGACAAAAACGTCATAAGGGTGACTTCATACCCATCCTCACCTTTATCTAAACCTACCGCAGTAACAATAGCATTGACTGCGCTTTCAGATGGAGTAATTATTGCTGCCGGAAAAAAACAAAACAAAATTAAAAGCAGAGCTAAAAGCATAGGCGTCCTTTTTATGCTATCTTTTATTTTTTTCATTTGCTCCTCCCGCAGTAAAAATTAAGCAAATCACCGGCAAAACATATTGCAATAGCAATGCAAAATAAGGCATGACTAATGTTCCAAAATATGTGATGCGCATATAATCAATGCTGGTAACAAAAATAAAAAACAAAAACACCAAATCAAAGTTAACTAAACCATAAACCTTGTTTAAAGGTGGAAATAGTTTGATAAAACAGTCACAAAAAACATAGAGTGCTATGCTTATTTGAAATAATGACAAAAACATAACTGTTATTATAGCGACCATGTCCAGCCTGCCCAAATCGGTAAACCTATAAGAGAATGTTATTATATCTGAAATCGCGTTTTTATGAACAAAAGAAGTGTAATTAAATATGCTGTAAAACATCAGGTATAATATTAAAATTAAAATGGTAGTTATCAAAACGTAGATCGTTATTTGTTTTTCACCTTTTTTGTTTAATTCAATTCTGTCCATTAATAAAAATAACAAAAGTATATCTCCAAAGCAAAAGATGTGCCTAAACCCACTCTCCATGAATTTTAATATGTTGGTGTCAAAAAAAATAGGAAATTTATTAAAGTTTGCTATTGATAGAAAAAGACAAAAAACAAAACAAACGATTATGAAATTAAAGAAAAATTCCATACATCTCGAAAGAGACCTTAACCCTCTCATGACACAGGAATTACACACCAACAAAAAGACTAAAACAAAAATATAAACACTAGCGTCAAGATAAACTTGTGCACGAAAATACATATACGAAACATTATAAACTAACAAGATTTTATAAAATAAATAAAGTAAAATCAAAAAAAACATCAATTTTGCCAAAAAAACGCCCATATTTTTTTTAATTATTTCATAGAAACTTGAATTTGAATATCTGTGCTTTAATTTAAAAAAGATCATAAGTAGCAAAAATTCTGCAAGCAAAAGAAGAATCATCACAAAAAATCCATCTGCCCTTGCGTATTCATAAAGCAAAGAAGGCAAAACCAATATTTTATTTGCGAACAATAGAATACTAGCTGTAACAGCAGTCTGTCTGGAAGATATCGTTTTCATTTCTGCCTCGTACGATTTTTGTTTTTAAATGATTGTGGCCTTGTTTTCATTCCTTTTATATTGGTCATAAGCACTGCGTCCTTTAAATCTTGATTAACTCTTGGAGCAAACGGCGCAAGGTACGGTGCTCCATACGAATCAATAGACGCCATGTAAGTAAACAAATAAATCACAAGCCCAACAATTCCGAGCATACCAAGTGAGCCACCAATAAACAAAAATAAATATTGCAAAATTGTGAGCTGATATGCTTGCTCTGGAACTGTGTATAAGGCTATCTTTGCTAAAGCGACAATGATTACACCCGGCGGTGAAATCAAGCCAGCTTTGACTCCCGTATCCCCCAAAATCAATGCTCCTACTATGGAAGTTGCCAAACCTAAATAACTCGGCAAACGAAGACTGACTTCATACAAAATTTGAAACAGCAAACTAATAAATATCATTTCAAAAAAAGGAGTAAACGGCAGACCTTTGGTGGTGTTTGTTATTGTTACTAAAAATTTAATCGGCGTGACGTTTGAATGAAAAATTCTTAATGAAAGATAAGTCGCTGGCAACAGTAAACCTATAATTATTGCAATAATTCTAACAATTCTTATAAAGCCTCCATAAATATAAGCATTGTAATAATCATCACTAGATTGAATGTCCTCTAAAAAAACAAAAGGAAGCGTTAAGACTATCGGAGAACCATCAACTATGATTGCAACTCTCCCTTCTAACATTTTTGATGCGACAATATCGGGTTTTTCGATGCTTCCCACCTGTTTAAACAAAGAATGTGGTCTTTTTTCTAAAAATTGTAAAATATAATGGGAATCTATTATTCCATCGATGTCAATGCTTTGCAATTTTTCAACAATTTCTTCAACTAATTTCTTATCAGCTATGCCCTTTATGTAAGAAACTATTATTTTTGTCTGTGAATATCTGCCCACTTTTAACTCTTTTAAAACTAATGCTTTTGTATAAAATCTTCTTCGTAAAAGAGTTATATTTGTTTTAATATCCTCAACAAAGCCCTCTCTTGGCCCTTGAATTACAGCAGAAGTTGGAGGCTCAGCTGGCAAACGTGCAGGAAATTTTTGAAGATCTGCTGAAAGCACCTTGCTTTCACCTTCAATTATGATCACCACCGATCCCTTTATAATGTTGTCGCAAGCTTGATCAATATTGATTTTTTCAACATCTCCGACTTTAACAAATTGTGAAGCCAAATTGTCTATATTTATTTTTTCAGTTGAACTAGTTATTGGCTTACAAAGCGCTTCCAAAAACAACTGATTGTCGATCATACTACGTAAAAAAATCATGCCAACTTTTTGTGATGTGGTTGTTTTTATGATCCTCGTTGACACATCCATGGAATTGTTAAGTTGTTTTTTTAAATTGTTTAATTGCTTGTCTAAATTAAAAATCATACTACCTTCCACAAAAGTAGTATGATAAAAACTTTTTTATTTTATGCTCATATTCTAATCAAAGTTGCTTGACCGTCGAAACTGTTATATGCGTCTGCAAGAGGTTTAACATAATAATTTACATTCGTTTTATAATAAGCTCTAATATTTACATTAACTACATAATTTGAACCAGATTTTTTACAATCCAAATTATTTAAAATGTATTCATTTCCGCTTTCATCTACTAAAACAGCACTTTCAAAGTATTCCTTACCTGTTATCGTCAAATTATAGGTTTGAGTGTTTAAACTGCTTGAAATGAATTCCGAAAGCGCGTGGGAAATTAAAACAGTAAAACTTTTTGACGATGCACTTTCACGATAATTGACGTTTGACGAACAACTTGAAACGCTCACACTCCTAGTTCCGCCATGCAATGTGGTCAAATCAAAAGTTAAAAGATCGGTTGTAACTGAAATTACTTGATCACCATAAGTATAACGCAAAGTATAAAACTCAGCACCTCTAACAGCATCCCAAGAGAGTATGTTTCCGTCTAAACTAACATTTGGAGCTCCTAGTTGTAAGGAAAATGTGTGTGAAATTTCCTCTCCATAATCGCCTGTCAAAACACCACCGTTGTCAACGTAGCAAACTGAAATTTTGTAAGGTTGACCGACTGCAATATATCCTTGCCAAATTTGTTCCGTTATGTCAAGGGTTCTTGTGCTAGAATCGTAAATTTTTTCCACACTCCCATTTACAAACCTAAAACGATAAGTGCAATCATCTTCCGCTTCGTCTGCCTGAACATAAACTTTTTCACCTGAGTTTAAAACAGTCACTTTTTTGCCAACATCAGGCTTAAATACAATTAAACATAAAACAAGGACAACAGCAGTAATAACTGCTAATGATAAAGCTGAAATTATAATTATTATCTTATTTTTCTTGCTCACGATTTTATTATACAACAAAATATTCTTTTAACAAACAAAAATTAATTAATTTTAATATTGACATTTCTAAATGTTTGTGTTACAATATAACAAGTTGGAGGGTAATTATGGAATTTTTAAGCGTTTTTCAAAAAACAACATTGGCGTTAGCAATTGTGTTTTCAATCTTAACTTTGGCGATTGTGTTTTACACACTTATGCACACAACCAAATTTAAATCACCATTTATGAAGGTGCTGTTTACAATAATCACACCTATGGTTACTTTCATTATGTGGTTTGCTTGTATGTTTGCTGGTTTAGGTGTTTTAAATTCAAATGAGCTCTACATTTTCTTGATTTCAATCGTTTGCGGAGCTGGACTTATGGGATTGGCATACGGAATTGCATACTTGATTTACTACTTAATCAAAAGAAAAAATGCAGACTATGATGAAGCAAATGATGAAAAAGAAAATCAGGTTAATGAAACCGTAATTGAAGATGAGCTTACCGCTGAACAACCAAACGAAACAAATGAAGAAAACACCAATGATGAAATTAAAACAGATGAAGAACAAGTTTTTGAAGACAACAAGTTAATGGGCGAAGAAAAAAATCAAGCCGTTGTTGACGAACAAGATGAAAATAAAAATGAAGAAGCAAATTAGTTAAAAACAAATTAAAAAATGCGCTTAACGCGCATTTTTTTATTATTCATTTTCTTTTTTTACGTAAACAACATCTTTTTTCAAGTTATTAATATACTGTTTGTATTTTTGTGATTTTAAATAAGGTTTGCTAACTTCAAAAGGTTCGTCATATATTTCGTAATCTATTTGATAATTTACTAACGCACTAAAGTTTGCTTTAAGCCCTATTATATTAATTGCCCCTTGTATGTCATGTTGGATCATCATCCTTTCCAATTCGCCCGTCTTCTTATTTATCACGAACGTATAGGTTAAGCTTTTAAACATCTCTGGATCTAGAACCGGAATATATGAAGTAAAACTATGATAATAAGCTAAAATATCATAGGTAATTGCAGAATTATAAAGCTTTATTTGCACAGTTTTATAAAGCTTCGTTTCGCTAGGATAACCAGAACAATAACTATTTGCACTAGTAAGTTTGATATTTAAAGGCAATGAATAAAGTATGTGCACCTTTTGCAAAACTTGTTCTTGTGTCAATGCTTCAAAAAAGGAATTACTGTGAAGATTATACGTCTGCTCTTTTGCATTGCTGGAATACGTCATAACATAAAAAGAATTTATTGAAGAATCCGTATTTATAATATTGACAGCTCGATAATAATTCATAACCGCGCCAAGTTTAACCAATAACGGACTTACTGCATTCTCATCGTAATAAAAATATAACTCTTCTAATGACTCGCCTCCACAACTTTCTATGTTACCTATAGCTTGTTGTGGCAAAGTTAAGCCTACGTTGCCACCCCACCCCCCTGTTATGAGAGCATTTATTTTAATTTTTCCTTTATAACCAGCACTGTCGTATAAATTTCTTAGTGAATAATTTACGAGAGCATGTGGGTCGACAGGCAAAATAATTTCATTGTCCTCTTCCGTATCATTGAAAGATTGATCACTTTCATCCTCAGTTGGCAACCCTTCAAGTGGGTCTTCTATAACTGCTCCTTCATTATTTGCTTGTGTTGATGGAACAATAAACATGCCAACACCAAGATATGCGGCTATTAGCACCAAAACAAAAATAGTTACTATAGTAAATTTTAAACTTTTGGAAATCATCTTATGCTATTTAATTTGTTATCCTTTTATGTATTTTATTCTTTTAATCATATGTTTAATTATTGATTTTCGTCAATTGATGTTTCTTCTGGTAAAATATAATCTTGATATTTCGTAGAGCTTTCAAAAGGTCTGCTGACTTCAAAAACCTTGTCCATTATTTGATAATCAATTTGATATTGGACAAGCGCTTTTACTTTGGCTTCGGAGCCCAAAACATTGACCCCACCCTGAATGTCATGTTGAACAATCATGCGAGCTAATTCACCTGTGTTTTTATTTATAACAAATGTGTAAGTCAATCCCTTAAAAAAGCCTTGATCAATAACAGGTATATCCCCAACTAGCCCATTATAATAAGCCCGACATTCGTAAGGGATAGCAGAATTATAAACTTTTATTTGAATTGATTTGTAAAGTTTTGTTTCACTTGGATATCCTGAACAATAACTGTTAGACGAAGTAAAAACCATTTGCAATGGCAAAGAATAAATAATTTTGTATTGATTAAGCATAT
>CASFYE010000020.1 GCA_949298925.1 uncultured Bacillota bacterium | reverse complement strand
GTAGGCGTTTTGACAAGTTTATGAAACCCCATTAAAATTATGTCCAATTCGTCATAATCAGATTCTTTCAAATCCACCTGCCCGTCAGTTGAAATCAAATTTGATTCAACACCCAATAATATATCAACGCCAGTAACTTCTTTCGCATTCAAAATTTCCTCACGAATTTGAGGCAAAAGTTTTCTTTTTAACGAAAAACACATATGGTTAAACCCATGATCAGAAATAGCTATTTGCTTTAACCCCTTTTCTGCCGCCGCTGTTGCGTTTTGTAAAACAGTGCCCTTCGCATGATTTGGATTTGAATAAATGGTATGAGTGTGATAATCGCCATGTAAAATCATAGAAACCTCTCGATTGATTTAAGTATAGCAATTTTCAAAAAGTTTTGCAAGCAACGTAAATAATATTAAAAAATTTGTTTAGGTTATGACGATAATCTCTTTTTCAAACTCATATCCCCTTTTTTTCGCATATTCTTCTACAAAATTGATTAAATTTAACACATCTTTACTTTTAGCATTATTGAAATTGACAATAAAACCAGCGTGTTTGTTGGATATCATAGCACCGCCATTTTGCAATCCTTTCAGCCCCCATTCATCAATCAATTTAGCTGGAAAAAAATTTTTATTTCTCTTAAAAACACTCCCTGCTGATGGATAGCCAAATGGTTGCGTCATTTTCCTTTTTTCTAAAACTTGTTTATGTATGCGATCTATTTCTTGCTTATCACATCTTCTAAAATGAAAAGAAGCTGACAACAAAATTTCGTCTTTCTCAACAGGGCCTTTTCTATAAGAAAAGTTTTCTGGTTCTCTTTCTATTACAGAATCACCTTTTAAAACTCTTATTTTTTTTACAAAACGGCAAATTTCACAATCAAAGGCTCCCGCATTCATAATAATTGCCCCACCAACAGAACCTGGAATTCCAAACAATTTTTCAATCCCTTTCAACCCTTTTTGAGCACAGTATTTGCACAAAACATTCAAATTTACACCAGCTTCACAACAAATTTCATCATTTTCAAAACATGAAATTTTGTTTAATAACCTGGTAGAGATTATTTCCCCATCAAATCCATCATCAGAAAACAAAACGTTGCTTCCGTTTCCTAATATTAAAAACCTTTTTCTTTTTTTTCTGCAGAAGAAAATCTCTTTTACAAATTCCTCCTCTGTTTTGGGAAAACTTACACTCTTAGCACTTCCCCCAATTTTAAAAGTGCAATAATTTTTTAAACTCACATTATATTTTCTTATCATATTATTTATATATGAATTTTAAAACATTAAATAACATTCAATTTAAAAAACGATTTAATAATTTAATTGATTAAAAACTTTTAAATAATATATATAAAAAAAATTCTTTCTTGCGAAAGAATTTTTTGTTGTTTAATCATTAAATCAGTTCAACGATTGCCATTTCACTAGCATCGCCTCTGCGCTCGCCAAGTTTGACAATTCGAACATAGCCACCACCTTGACCTAATTTTTCAGCACGTTCTGCATACTTTGGTGCATAAACGTTGAAAATCTTTTCAAGAAGAGGATGATTAATGCCTTTTGTTCTATCAACGAAGGCAGTTTTTGCTTCTTTTTGACCACGTTGCTCTTGTCTGTCATAAACATAAGCCATTATTTTGCGTCTTGCAGCAAGTTTAGAAGGTCCATCATTGACAACTTCTTTTCTTACCTTAACACCTTTTTCATCTTTGATGTCTTTCTCAACAGTAACGTTGTCTTTATATGTTTTTATTGCAGCTGTCAAAAGCTTTTCAGCAACAGACCTAACAGCCTTAGCTTTTGCTAATGTTGTTTCAATCTTGCCCAACCATAAAAGGTCCGTAACCTGTCCTCTTAAAAGGGCATCTCTTTCTTTTGACGGTCTACCAAGTTTATCGTTAGCCATTGTATTCTCCTTTTAATCTTCGTCTTTTCGAAGTGAGAGACCATAGCTTTCAAGTTTTTGAATCACTTCATCAATTGATTTGATGCCTAAATTCTTAACTTTAAGCATGTCACCCCTAGATTTTTTCACAATGTCCTCAACCGTGTTTACTCCTGCTCTCTTTAAGCAGTTGTAAGACCTAACGGAAAGATCCATTTCTTCAATAGGAAGTTCTAATATTTTAACTTGCTTGTCTTCTTCTTTGGAAACCAAAATTTCAACGTTCGCCATTTCTTCACAAAGTTCAACAAAAAGCCCAACGTGCTCTGTCATGATTTTCCCAGCAAGGCTGACAATTTCTGTTGCTTTTATTGTTCCATTCGTTTGAACTTCTAAAACAAGTTTATCGAAATCAACACTCTGCCCAACACGCGTTGCTTCCACATTAAAGTTCACTCTTTTAACAGGTGAAAAGATTGAATCCATAGCAATGAAGTCAATATTGTCAAATTTTGTTTTGTTGACATTGCTTGGCACATATCCTCTGCCATTTCCGATCATAACATCCATATCAAGCACCGCGCCATCGTCCATTGTGCAAATATGAAGATCTGGATTAAGAATTTCAACTTCGTCATTTGGTTCAAAATCTTTTGCTGTGATTTCTCCAGCTCCAGTTTTTCTTATACGAAGGAATGTAATAAAGTTTCTGTCACTGTTGTTTGCTTTTACGTAAAGAGATTTTAAATTCAGAATTATGTCAACAACATCTTCGGTAATCCCTCTAACAGTTGAAAATTCATGCGCAACTCCTGCAATTCTAACAGCAATAGGTGCTGATCCTGGCAGTGAAGAAAGCAAAGTTCTTCTCATGCAGTTGCCAAGTGTAATACCATATCCTTTTTCCAATGGTTCTACCGTAAAACGAGCAAATGCTCCACCTTCTGTTTCTTCGCAAACGATTTTTGGTTTTTCCATTTCCATCATAATATTTATCCCTCCATTATCTCGAATAGTGCTCGATTACAAGGCGTTCTTGTAAATCTGCATCAATATCTTCTCTCGTAGGCAAAGCTAAAATTTTACCTTTAAGAGATTCTGTGTTGAATTCCAACCATTTTGGCATAACAACTTTTAAACCTCTAACTGATTTAACAGGTTGTTTTTCCAACTTGCTTTCTTTGATCGAAATTTCATCGCCAGCCTTGACAATGAAAGATGCGATATCAACGCGTTTGCCATTAACCGTAATCAATCCATGATTAACTAATTGACGAGCTTGTTTTCTGCTTGCTGCAATTCCCATGCGGTAAACGACGTTGTCAAGCCTTCTTTCGATAAGTGAGAGCATGTTTTCACCAGTAACGCCACGCATTCTTTCAGCTTCTTCGTAATAAGAGCGCATCTGGTTTTCAAGCAATCCATAAATTCTTTTAATTTTTTGTTTTTCACGAAGTTGTGCACCATATTCTGTAAAGGTAACTTTTCTTTTTGAGTTGCCATGTTGACCAGGAATAACAGGTCGTCTTTCCATAGCGCATTTCTTTGTAGTGCAACGTTCACCTTTGAGGAAAAGTTTGCACCCTTCGCGTCTGCACTGACGGCAGTCTGGTTCAATTCTTCTTGCCATATGCTTTTCTCCTTTTAAACTCTTCTCTTCTTAGGAGGTCTGCAACCGTTGTGAGCGATTGGTGAAACATCCTTGATGAGAGTCACATTAAGGTCGCAGTTTTGAAGCGAACGAATAGCTGCCTCTCTTCCGCTACCTGGTCCTTTAACATAAACTTCCACGGAATTAACACCATGGTTTTTAGCCACTTTTGCAGCTTCTTCAACGCAAGTTTGAGCAGCAAAAGGTGTGCTTTTTTTAGAGCCTTTTAGGCCCAATTTGCCTGATGAACACCACGACAGAACATTGCCTTCTGTATCAGTAAACGTAACAATTGTGTTGTTAAAAGAAGTCTTGATATGAACTTGTCCATGAGCGATGTTTTTTGATCTTCTAGTTTTTGCTCTTGTAGAAGTAGGCTTTTTAGTAACTTTTGTTTTTGCCATCTTTTATCTCCTCTTATTTTCCCTTTTTGGATGATCCAGCAACAACTTTTTTAGGACCTTTTCTAGTTCTTGCGTTGTTGTGAGTGTTTTGCCCGCGAACTGGCAATCCTTTGCGATGACGCAATCCACGATAGCAACCCATTTCATTCAATTTTTTAATGTCAAGGCTAACTTTTTTACGAAGATCACCTTCAACCATTAAATTATGCTCAATGTAAGAGCGAAGTTTAGCAACCTGATCCTCGGTCAAATCTTTAACCCTTAAATCAGGACTGAGTTTTGTTTTTTCACAAATTTTAGATGCGGTAACAGGGCCAATTCCATAAATATAAGTAAGTCCTATTTCCAATCTTTTTTCTCTCGGTAGGTCTACACCTGCGATTCTTGCCATTTTTTTCCTCCAATTCTTAACTTTTAGCCCTGGGTCTGTTTGTGTTTGGCGTCCTTAGGGCAAATAACCATAACTTTTCCATTACGTTTAATCACTTTGCATTTGTCGCAAATAGGTTTAACGGAAGCTCTAACTTTCATGATTTTCTCCTTCTTAACCCTTGTCTCTCCAAGTTATTCTGCCCTTTGTTAAATCGTAAGGGCTCATTTCGACTTTTACTTTGTCTCCTTCAACAACTCTGATGCAGTGCACTCTAAGTTTTCCAGAGATATAAGCAGTTATGACATGACCATTAACAAGACGAACTTTGAAGGTTGAATTAGGCAAAAGCTCTTCAATAACGCCTTCAAATTCAATTACATCTTCTTTTGACATATCGTCTCCTTTTGAGATTTTAAAAATTTTCTGATTTCTGCATCAATTTTGATGTCATTAGCCTCAGCGATAAGGCTCTCAGAAAAAGATTGTTTTGAAACTTTTTGAATATGTTTCAAATTTTTCTTTTTTGGTTTAAAAATTGAAATGCGTTTTCCATCTGCTATAAAAGCAAATTTGTTTTCCAACTTTATCACCACAAAGATTTCGCCTTTTTCTTTTCCAGCTAAAGCTAGAACGATGTCTCCTGTTTTCATATTCACCTACAAGGTCAAAATTTCAACACCATTTTTTGTAACCAAAACCGTGTTTTCATAGTGCGCTGATGGTTTGTGATCACGAGTGACTATTCCCCAACCATCTTGTAGCATTGCAATTTCTTTTTTGCCTAAGTTTATCATAGGTTCTATTGCAAGGCAAACATTTTCCACGACTATCGGCCCGTCAGTTTCTTTGCCATAATTGGGAACATTTGGACTCATATGCATCTTTTTCCCAATGCCATGTCCCACAAGCTCCCGCACCACACTGTAACCATGTTTTTCAGCATATACCTGTATGGCATGCGAAAGTTTTCCAAGTCTTTCCCCAACTTTCAAATGACGTATTCCCTCAAAAAAGCACTCCTTTGTAACTTCTATTAGTTTTGCTTTTTCTGAGGATATTCTCCCAACAGGAAAGGTTCGTGCAGCATCTCCATTGTAGCCTTTGTAAATCACTCCAACATCGATGCTGATTATATCACCCTCTTTTAAAACGACATCTTTAGAAGGAATGCCATGCACCACCATTTCATTGACTGACGCACAGATGCTCGCAGGAAAACCTTCATAACCCAAGAATGAGGGTGAACCACCACAACTAATTATAAACTTTTTTATCATAATGTCAAGATCTAACGTGGAAATGCCAGGTTTAATAAGAGTTTTTGCATAATCGAGCGCATCTCTCGTTATTTGCCCAGCCTTTCTCATCAACAAAATTTCTGGTTGAGTTAATTGAATCAAGCTTTCGCCTCCAATTTTGATAAAAAAGTTTTTACAGGTGCATATGTTTCTTCTGGCGAACCAGCGCTAGAAACTGTCATCACCTTGTCACCGTAGAAGTTTATAAGTGGTGTTACGCTTTTTTTATAAACTTCCAGACGATTTTTTATTGCCTCAGGTTTATCGTCATCACGCTGAAACAGTTTTTTGCCACATTTTCTACAATCGCCTGTATAACCCTCGTAACTTACATTGTCTATGTCTCCGCAAAAACTGCATATTCTTCTGTTTACCAATCTTTTTTCAAGTTCGCTAAATGGCAGTTCTATGCTGATTACTGCATCAACATCAGTAACGTTTTTAAGCATTTCGGCTTGATCTAATGAACGTGGAAAACCATCTAAAATAAAACCATTTTTGCAGTCGTCCTTTTCAAGTCTTTTTTTCAGCACTTCAAAAGTGATTTCATTCGGGATGAGTGACCCACTAGCCATAAGCTTTTTAACTTTTTCTCCAAGTGTACCGCCTTGTTTAGCAATCTCTCTAAACATATCTCCCGTAGATATTTGTGGGACTTTAAAATCTGCGGAAATTTTTTTTGCCATAGTTCCTTTGCCACTTCCAGCAGCGCCTAAGAGAATTAGTTTCATTAGATCCATCCTTTTAAAAATGTGAGCGTGGCATTATGCCACATATGCTTGACGGCGGGAACTTTTCATTCCCACCGGAAAAGCTGTGTTAATCTAAAAAGCCTTTATAATTTCGCATAAGCATTTGAGCTTCAAGTTGTTTGTCAAATTCAAGCGCAACGCTGACTAAAATCATAAGACCTGTCGAGCTGAACGCATTGATCAAAATGCCCCAACCCACACTGTCGCCAATCGCCTTGAATGCGAGCGAAGGTATTAAGGCAATAAGGGCTAAATATATTGCACCAAAGAATGTAATTCTTCGTGATATTTTTTTAAGATAATCCGCTGTTGGCCTGCCTGCTCTTATCCCTGTGATAAATCCGCCTTGTTGCTGTATTCTTTTGCTGATGTCTTCTGTGTCAAAAGTGATCTGTGCATAAAAGAATGAAAATGCCAAAATCAATAGTGCAAGTAAAACTATATATAACCACGAACCTGTTCCAAGCCATTCTTGATACCAAGTTGACTCTGGAGCAAAAATTGAAATTATTAGTTGAGGGAAAGTTAAAAGTGCACTTGCGAATATGATTGGCATAACACCCGAGCCATTCACTTTAATAGGAATAAAAGTGCTTTGTCCTCCATACATTTTTCTTCCCTTAATTTGTTTTGCGTATTGAACAGGGACTCTTCTTTCCGCTCCATCGACAAACACGATTAATGCGAAAATTGCAATTACTGCAACAAGATAGAGAACTATTGTCCAAACGTAAGTTATGTCTTGACCTACAAGCACAACTGCTTGAGCAAAAGATGCTGCCGAAGTAGAAAGAATACCAACAAAAATCAAAAGGCTCATGCCGTTGCCAATGCCTAAATCGGTTATTCTTTCACCAAGCCAAACAGTAAACATACCGCCTGCCACAAGAATTAGCACAACGCCTGCGCCTATCAACCATGTTGGAGCCCCAGCCCAAAGAGCATTGTTTACATCGAGCCCTTCACTGTAAGTAACAACAATACCGATGGCTTGTGCTAAGGCTAAAACAAGTGCTGCAATTCTAGTGTAAAGGTTGATTTTTTTCTTACCATCTTCTCCCTGTTTTGCAAGCCTTCCAAGTTTTGGTATAGCAACCGTCAAAAGTTGAATAACTATGCTAGCTGTGATATAAGGTGAAACGCCAAGTGCTAAAACCGAACAGTTTTGCAAGGCATTTCCACTTATCATATTCATAATACCAAAAATGCTAAATTCTCCTGAAAGGTTTGTGTTTTCTGCAGCCAAAATTGCAGATATATCGAACCCCGGAACTGGCAACCAACAACCAAGTCGATAAATTAAAAGAAGAAGTAAAGTGAGCAACATCTTTCTTCTTATATCTTTAATTTTGAAAGCATTGACAATGGTTTTAAACATTCGCTTACTCCTCTATTTTTCCGCCAGCTTTTTCTATTTTTTCTCTAGCGGTCTTTGTCACTTTATTTGCTTTTATCGTAAGTGGTTTTGTAAGCTCTCCATCACCCAAAATTTTCAAGCCGTACTCTTCAATTTTGCCAATGAAACGATTTTCATAAAGAAATTCAATATCTACAACGGTGTTTGGCTCTAAAACTTCCAAATCGCCAACGTTAATGGTTGAATATCTTTTTCTGAAATTGTAATTATTAAATCCGCGAATTGGAATTTTGCGGATAAGAGGAATGTTTCCACCTTCGAATCCTGCTTTTACTCCACCGCCACTTCTAGCGTTTTGACCTTTTTGGCCTCTGCCACTAGTTTTTCCAATACCGCTGCCGATACCACGCCCAATTCTAACTTTTTTTGTTCTTGACCCGTCAGCTGGTTTAAGATTTCCTATTTGCATAGCTTCCTCCTACTACTCTTCAACTTTAAGCAGATGCTTAACGGCGAAAATGCTTCCTCTAACGCTAGCGTTGTCAGGCAAAACGCGTGTTTGCCCAAGTTTTTTGAAGCCAAGCGCCTCTATAATTTTTGCTTGTTTCTTGTTAAAGCCAATAGTGCTTTTTATCCAAGTAACTTTAATTGTTTTTGTTTTTTCAGCCATGATCGAGCCTCCTTAAATTTCCTCAGGATTTTTGCCACGACGCGCCGCGATTTCTTCTCTTGTTTTAAGAGAAGCAAGTCCATTCATCGTTGCTTTAACAGCATTGATCTTGTTGGTAGATCCGTGTATTTTTGTAACAATATCCTTGATGCCAGCGAGTTCGATTACCACACGCGCTGAACCACCAGCGATGACACCAGTACCAGGTTTAGCAGGCAACATCAAAATTTCTGAAGAACCAAATTTTCCAATGGTTTCATGTGGAATGGTTCCATCAACGATTCTAATTTGCTTCATGCTCTTTTTTGCTTCACCAGTGGCTTTGTCAATGGCTGCTGGAACTTCTGCAGCTTTACCAATACCGATGCCAACCTTACCTTTTCCATCACCGACAACAACCAATGCTGAGAAACGAAGGGTCCTTCCGCCTTTAACAACCTTTGTAACACGACGAACGCAAACTAACTTTTTGTCAAATTCGCTTTCTTCGCGAACAGGTCTGCGGGTTTCTTTTTGCTTAGGTTCAAATTTTTTGTCTTTTCTTGTTTGTTTTTCTTCCATTTCCCCTTCCTCCTAAAACTTTAAGCCTGCGCTTCTAGCGCCTTCAGCCAAAGATGCAACTCGACCGGTGTAAATGTAACCACCACGATCAAAAACCACTTCATTAATTTTTGCTTTTACAGCTTTTTTGCCAAGTTGTTCGCCAACAATTTTGGCTTGTTCTGACTTTGTCTTGCCAGCAAGGAGAGGCTGAATATCTTTATCAAGTGAAGAAGCTGAAACAAGGGTAGCACCTTTTGCATCATCGATGATTTGAGCATAGATTTTGCTTAAACTTCTGTAAACGCAAAGTCTTGGTCTTGAAGATGAGCCAACGATATTTTTTCTTACTCTTTTATGACGCACTTTTCTTTCAGTGTTTTTATCTTTAACGCTTATCATATGCTTCCCCCTTATTTCTTACCTTTACCTGATGTTTTGCCGACTTTTCTGATAACCACTTCATCGCTATATCTAATTCCATAGCCGTGATATGGTTCAACAGGTCTTTTGTCACGAAGATTTGAAGCAAATTGGCCAACTCTTTGTTTGTCTATCCCTTCTACCTTAACCTCAGTTATGCTTGGGCATGAAACTTTAAGGTCAGGCCAAATCTCAACTTCAACTTGATGTGAAAGTCCAAGGTTCATAACAAGTTTGTTGCCACTTACCTGTGCTTTATAACCAACACCATTGATGATGAGATTTTTTGTGAAACCTTCACTGACACCTTTAATCATATTTGCAACGAGGGCTCTGTACAAACCTTGCATTGCATCTGTTTCTTGTTCATTGTTTTTCTTAACAAAAGTCAATTCATTGCCTTCAATATGTGGTGCTATGCAGGAATTAATCTCTTGCGAAAGCGATCCTTTTGGCCCTGAAACAGTAATTTTGCCAGCATCAAAACCAACACTAACACCTGAAGGTATGGATATCACTTTATTACCAATTCTTGACATACCTTACCTCCTTACCATACAAACGCAAGAACTTCGCCACCAACGTTAAGTTGACGTGCAACACGATCAGTAACGATGCCTTTGTTTGTTGAAATTATTGCTATGCCAAGTCCACTAATAACTTTTGGGAGCTTGCTAGCTTCTGAATAAATTCTAAGTCCTGGTTTTGAAATTCTTTTAAGACCTTGAATTACGCTGTTCCCATCAACATCATATTTTAATGTTATAAAAATCTCGTCAAATTTGCCATTGCTTTTAACTTCAAAATTCGAAATATATCCTTCGTCAAGGAGAATTTTGGCTATCGCAACCTTTTCTTTAGAAGCAGGAACAGTAACGTCAGCATGCTTTACTTTCAAAGCATTGCGAATTCTTGTTAACATGTCTGCAATTGAATCTGTAGATAACATAATTTCCTCCTTTACCAACTTGCCTTTTTCACGCCAGGTATTTCACCTTTGTTTGCAAGTTCTCTAAAACAAACTCTGCAAATGCCATATTTTTTAAGCACCGCGTGAGGTCTGCCACAGAGCGAGCAACGCGTATAAGCGCGAGTAGCATATTTTTGTTTTTTCTGTTGTTTTTGAACTAATGCTTTTTTTGCCATATCATCACCCCTTATCTACTGAAAGGCATTCCAAGTGCCTGTAAAAGCGCTTTTGCTTCTGCATTTGTCTTCGCCGTTGTAACAAAGCAAATGTCGAAACCTCTCACTTTTTCCACTTTATCATAGGAAATTTCTGGGAAAATCAATTGTTCTTTAATGCCAAGTGAATAGTTTCCTCTGCCGTCAAAAGCTTTTTCTGAAACGCCATGGAAGTCTCTCACTCTTGGCAATGCAATAGCAACTAGTCTATCAAAAAACTCATACATTTTTTCGCCACGCAAAGTTACTTTTGCTCCAATCTTTTGTCCTTCTCTAAGCGCAAAGTTTGAGATGGATTTTTTTGCTAATGTAGGAATTGGTTTCTGCCCTGTGATAACAGCGAGCTCTTCAAGTGCTATATTAAAACTTTTTGAATTGCTCTTGACATCACCAAGCCCAGCGCTAACAACAATTTTCACAAGCTTTGGTATTTCGTTTACATTCTTATACCCAAACTCTTTTTGAAGTGCAGGCACAACTGTCTCTTTATAGAGTTTGACCATTCTGTTTTGTTCTTTTGCCATCATCTATCCTCTCTTACTTTGACTCAGTTTTCGACTTTTTTTGTGTTGTTTTTTCTGCGTCGCTTGCCTTTTTTGCAGTTGATGCAGATTTTTGTGTTTTGCTTGTTGTCTTAGCTTTTGCTACGACTTTTTCAGCTTTTGCACTTTCTGTTTTGTCAACCGTTTCAACAGGTTTTTCCTCTTTTTTAACGGTTTTTACTGTTTTTTCAGCTTTTTTTGCTTCTTTTTTAACGGTTTTTGCAAATTCTTTGTCTAAACTTGCTCCACATTTCTTGCATATGCGAACGTTTTTACCGTCAACAATCTTGTGTGATATTCTTGTTGCTTTGCCACATTGTCCACAAATCACTTGAACATTTGATGCTTCAATAAAAGCTGGTTTCTTAATTATTCCACCTTTATCTTGTTGCGATTTTGGTTTCTTGTGCTTCGTAACAATATTGATTCCTTCAACAAGCACCTTTTTCTCTTTTGGATCTGTTTCAATAACCTTGCCAGACTTTCCTTTGTCTTTGCCAGCGATCACTAAAACAACATCTCCCTTCTTTATGTTCATTTTCATCATAATCCTCCTTAAATAACCTCAGGAGCAAGGGAAATGATTTTCATATATCCCTTATCACGAAGTTCACGAGCGATAGGCCCAAACACACGTGTCCCTTTTGGTTGTTTTTGGTTGTCGATTATGACTGCGGCGTTGTCATCGAAACGAATGTGTGAACCATCTTGTCTGCGAAGACCTTTTGCTGAACGGACAATAACTGCTTTAACCACATCGCCTTTCTTCACTGTTCCACCAGGTATGGCTTTCTTAACGGAAGCAACAATAACATCACCGATGTTACCACTTCTTCTAAAAGAACCGCCAAGCACTCTAATGCACATTATTTCCTTTGCGCCAGTGTTATCGGCAACTTTTAATCTAGTTTGAGGTTGAATCATTTTCTATCCCTCCTTACTTAGCTTTCTCGATGATTTTAACAAGACGATAGTACTTGTCTTTTGAAAGCGGACGAGTTTCCATAATCATAACTGTATCGCCAATTCCGCATTCATTTTTTTCATCATGAACTTTAAATTTCTTGGTTTTTTTAACGACTTTTTTGTAAATTGGATGGTTGACTCTGGAAACAATTTTTACAACGATTGTTTTGTCCATCTTTCCAGCGCTTACAACTTGACCAATTTTTGTAAGTCTTGAATTTCTATCTTCCATCCTTTCCTCCTGTCTCTGCTATCTGTTTTTCTCTGATAACAGTTTTTACTCTTGCGATTTCTCTCTTCACGTTTCTTATTTGAACAGGACTTGCTAAATTGCGTGAAGCGTTTGAGAAACGAAGATTGAAAAGTTCCATATTCAACTCTTTGAGTCTTGCATTGAGTTCGGCAGAGCTGAGTGATTTAATTTCATTAATTTTCATCTTTGTCACCACCTTCTACTGCTGCGTTTTCTTCTTTTCTCACAAATTTTGTTTTGCAAGGAAGTTTGTGACCAGCAAGTCTGATAGCCTCACGAGCTAGTTCTTCTGAAACACCTTCGATTTCAAAAAGAATTCTTCCAGGCTTTACAACAGCAACCCAAAATTCAGGGCCACCTTTACCGGAACCCATACGAGTTCCAAGAGGTTTTTTAGAAACAGGTTTATCAGGGAAAATTTTAATCCAAACTCTTCCCCCACGTTTAATATGACGAGTCATTGCAATTCTGGCAGCTTCAATCTGATTGGATTTAATCCAGCATGGTTCGAGTGCCATAATTCCATATTGGCCATATGCAACTGTGTTGCCTCTTGTAGCCTTTCCTGTCATTCTGCCTCTGAAAACCTTTCTTCTTTTAACTCTCTTTGGCATTAACATTATTCTTGCCCTCCTTTTTCAGTTGCTTTAACAGGAAGGATATCGCCTTTGTAAATCCAGCATTTTACACCAAGTTTACCATAGTCCGTGTAAGCTGATGATGTGCCGTAATCTATGTCTGCTCTAAGAGTGTGAAGAGGAAGATTTCCTTCCAAATAATTTTCTGTTCTAGCAATAGTACTAGCTCCATCAATAACACCACTAACTTGAACTTTGCATCCCTTAGCTCCAGCTCTCATAACTTTTTGTAAAGCCATTTTTAAAGCTCTTCTCCATTGAACACGCTTTTCAAGTTGACTAGCAATACTTTCTGCAATCAAGTTTGCGCTAAGGTCTGGTTTTTTCACTTCTTTTACGTTAATAATAAGGTTTTTAATAGGACGTATAACTTTTGTTACGTCTTTCTTTATAGTTTCAATTCCAGCACCTTTTGCACCAATAATCATACCAGGTTTTGCTGTAAAAATGTTTACAACAAGTTTGCCCTCCATTCTTTCAATGGTGATGTTGGCAATAGCGCAATTTGAATATTTTTGCCTTAACATTTTTTTAACTTTTTGATCTTCAATAAGGTTTGGAGCAAAATCTTGCTTCTTAGCGAACCAAGTTGAGTTCCATTCTTTGTTTATTCCGAGTCTAAGTCCGATCGGATTAACTTTTTGTCCCATATCGCTCCTCCTTACTTTTTCTCATCAAGCACAATAGTGATGTGCGATGTTCTTTTTAAAATTCTGCTTCCCTGACCTTTCGCCTTTTGAGTTATTCTCTTCAAAACAGGTCCAGGTGTAACAAAGGCTTCTGCCACAAAAAGATTGTCTTTAACAAGTCCTTTGTTGTTTTCTGCGTTAGCAATTGCACTCTTTAAAACTTTTAAAGATGTTGCGGCTGCTGAGTTTGTCATGTTTTCTAAAATTGCGCATGCCATTTGAGCATCTTTTCCTCTAACGAGGTCTAAAACAATTCTTACTTTTGAAGGACTCATTCTAATATATCTTGCTTTAGCAAAAGGCCTAACATCTTTTGTTTTAGCTCTTTTTTCTGCTTTTTGTCTAATTCTTGTTGCCATTTTTCACCTCGCCTTACTTTTTGCTAGCAGTTTTAGCTGCTTTCTTGTTTGCATGGCCCTTAAATGTTCTTGTAGGAGAAAACTCACCAAGTTTATGTCCAACCATGTCGGCTGTGCAATAAACAGGAACATGTTTTTTACCATTATAAACTGCAAATGTAAATCCAACAAAGTCAGGATAGATTGTCGAAGAACGTGACCAAGTTTTAATAGGTTTTTTCACGCCTGACGCACTCATCTCTTTAACTTTTTTTACAAGCGATGGATGAACATAAGGTTTTTTAATTTCTTTCTGCATGTTTTTTCTCCTAATTTACTCTTTTAACCATCAAACGGTTAGAAGGATTCTTTCTCTTTCTAGTTTTAAGACCAAGTGCAGGTTTGCCCCATGGAGTCATAGGTGACTTCATGCCGACTGGGCTCTTTCCTTCACCACCACCATGTGGGTGATCGTTAGGGTTCATAACAACACCACGAACAGTTGGCCTAACGCCCATGTGACGTTTTCTTCCAGCTTTACCAAGGGAAACGAGTTCGTGGTCAAGATTGCCAACCGTTCCAATAGTAGCACGGCATGTGAGCAAAACTTTTCTCATTTCGCCACTTGGCATTTTGAGTGTTGCATATTTACCTTCTTTCGCCATAAGTTGAACTGTGCTTCCAGCGCTACGAGCAAGTTGCCCACCTTTTTTAGGTTGAAGTTCAATGTTGTGAATTTGGCTTCCAACAGGGATTGCTGAAAGAGGAAGAGCATTTCCTACTTTAATTTCAACATTTTCACCGCTCATAAGCACGTCGCCAGTTTTTAAGCCATATGGAGCGATGATATATCTCTTTTCTCCATCGGCATAACTTAACAATGCAATATAAGATGTTCTGTTTGGATCATATTCGATGCCAACGACTTTTGCAGGAATATTGTCCTTATTTCTTTTAAAATCAATGATTCTGTATTTCTGTCTATTTCCGCCACCTTGATGACGAACAGTGATACGTCCTTGAGAATTTTTACCTGCATGTTTCTTTTTTACATCAAGGAGTGATTTTTCAGGAGTTTTTTTAGTAATTTCATCAAATTGAGCTACTGAATAAAATCTTCTTCCAGGCGATGTAGGTTTTGATTTTCTAACTGCCATTTCAAACCTCCTCCTTATGACAAGCTTTCAAAGAAGGCGATTGGTTTTGATTTTTCAGTAAGTGAAACGATCGCTTTTTTGTAATCGCTTGTTTTACCAACAGTCCTTCCTGCTCTTGTATTTTGAGTTTTTGTGTGTCCCTTGACAACAGCCGTGTTCACTTTTGCTACTTCAACGCCAAATGCTTTTTCAACGGCTTTTTTGATTTCAGTTTTTGTAGCACGTTTATCCACAATAAATGTGTAAACTTTTGCTTGAATTCCCGCATAACTTTTTTCAGTCAAAAGCGGTTTTTTAATAATCTCATATGCTTCCATTATTCTGCGTAAGCCTCCTCTATTTTTTTAATAGCGGATGAAGTAAACAAAACATTTTTGTTTGCAACAACATTGTAGGTAGCCAAACTATCGATATCAACAGCTTGAAGTGATTGAATGTTTTTTGTTGCTCTGGTAGTTTCAGCTGAATTTTTGCTTCCAACCACCAAAGTTTTTCCGCTAAGCCCGAAAGCTTTTAAGAATGCGCTTGCGTCTTTTGTTTTTCCACTAGCAATTTCGAAATCTTTTAGTATAATCAAATTGCCAAGTTCAAGTTTTCGAGAAATTGCAGTAAGAAGAGCAAGCCTTTTTGCTGTTTTGTTCATCTTCTTAGAAAAATCTCTAGGTTTTGGCGCGAAAACCACTCCGCCTCCGGTGTATTCAGGAGATTTTGTAGAACCGTGACGAGCGCGCCCAGTCTTTTTCTGTCTCCAAGGTTTTGCTGCATGACCACGAACTTCACTTCTAGTCAAGGTGCTTTTTGTCCCCTGTCTTTGATTAGAAAGATAGTTTACAACAGCCTCATGAATAAGTGGTTCGTTGTAAGGAAGTGCAAAAAGGTCATCAGCAAGCTCTATCTCGCCCACTACTTTTGCGGACATATCATAAACTTTAACTTTTGCCATAATTGCCTCCTTAAGCCTTTTTTGCTTCGCGGATGGTTACTGTTGAACCTTTTGGCCCAGGAACGCAACCTTTAACGAGCAAAATATTTCTGTCTGCATCGACTTTTACAACTTCAAGATTTTGAATAGTAACTCTCTCGCATCCATATTGTCCTGGCATGTGTTTGTTTTTAAACACTCTAGACGGAGTTGAGTTAGCTCCCATTGAGCCTACTTCACGATGAACAGGCCCCGTGCCGTGTGTCATTTTTAAACGGTGTTGGTTCCATCTTTGAATAACACCGGTGAAACCTCTACCTCTTGTAATGCCAATTGCATCAACTTTGTCGCCCTCGGCGAAGATTGAGCATTTGATTTCTTGCCCAACTTGATAATCTGCTGAGTTATCAAATTGAAGTTCTCTTAATATTTTGGCAGGTTCTACATTTGCTTTTGTAAACACGCCAAGTTTTGGTTTTGAAAGACGTGATGCTTTTTGTTTTTGAAAACTAACAACAACTGCGTCATAACCATCTCTTTCCTTTGACTTGATTTGAACCACATTGCAAGGGCCAGCTTCAATCACAGTCACAGGAATAACAACTCCTTCTGGTGTAAAAACTTGTGTCATACCAAGTTTTTTTCCAACTATTGCTTTTTTCACGAAGTGCCTCCTTACAATTTAATTTGAATGTCCACACCTGCTGGAAGGTCGAGCTTCATCATAGCGTCAACCACTTTGGTGGATGGACTGATAATATCGATAATTCTTTTGTGAGTCTTTGACTCGAATTGTTCACGACTATCCTTGTGCTTATGAGGTGAACGAATGACAGTAACTATTTCTCTGTCAGTTGGAAGTGGAATCGGCCCAGCCACTTTTGCGCCATTCTTTTCGGCAGCGAGAATGATTCTCTTGCATGCCTCATCGATAAGCGAATGTTCATAGGCTTTGAGCTTGATTCTAATTTTCTTTGATGCCATATTTTTTCCTCCTTGTCTTGGCTATAACCACCATTTTATCACTGCCACTGAAACTTTTTGGATTATCGTACACGAGTCCGTGTGTTTCATGCTGTAAGGCAATAAAAAATGTGATAATTTGTGGTCCGCTCGCAGTCATTGCCACGAACTTGTCCGTTTAAGTTCTCTTTGATTGCCAGTAACCAAAGTAACCTCAAACATCAACCCATATTTCACAGCGTAACCATTATAACAATTCTCAATTTGTATGTCAAGCATTTTTTAAAAATTTTTTAAATAAAAAAAGCAAACCCAACAGCCTGCTTTGCTTTTTGTTTTTTAAATTAAAATTGACTATTTTATATTCCTTTTTTAGTAGTATCACCCCCCCAATGCTTGTCAATATGATTTTTGTTTTTTTAAAAAATTATGCTGTAAAAAATTTACAGCCAAATCTCCATTCAAAATTTTCGCTAAGAAGGTTAAGTGCTTTTTGCTCTCCGCCCCCACCTATTTTTACACTTTTTAATTTTTCAAAAGGGGTTTGCTTAAATATTTTTAATGCTGAAAGCACAACTGGGCTAATTTCAATTGAAGTCAGCTGTTTGCAATTAGCACACACAATCTCACCATATTCAATATTCAAATATTTTTTACCTGTGAGTTTTGATTTGCAACTTGCACACAAATCAAAATTTAATCCAAACCCTGAAACTTCAAAAATTAAAATTAAAAATTTAATCAACGCGTAATGCTTTGGTGCTTCTTCATAGCAAATGGCTTTAAGTGCTTTCAAAGCTTGAATAAAAAGATATGGCGACGGCTCTTTGACAACTTTATTTACAACATCAAGCAATGAGCAAGCTTCATAGTATTTGTTCAAATCTCTCCTAAGCAAGGGAAATGAGTCAACAATATTTGCTTCTGTGACTATGTTTCCAAACTTGCCTTCCTCTAAAACAAATTCGCCAAAGGTAAACAATTCCTTCGCCTCTTTTAATTTCGCTTTTTCACCTTTAACCCCTCTAAAATAGACAAAAAGCTTGCCTTGTTCTAATGTAAACAGAGTGACAAGCTTGTCCTTTTCTTTGCTATCTTTTGCGCCAATCACTAGCGCTTTGACTTTTGTTTTAGACATTATCTTCCCAGTTCTATCTCTCTCTTTTTGCTGTTTTCACGTGCGCGCTCTTCTTGCATAAAAAGTGACATAAAACGCAAATCTCCCGTTTCCTTAAAAATCGACCAATACAAAGATTGATAATTGTTAGCGAAATCCTTTTCTATCATTTTACGCCTCCTTTTATGTAATTAAATCTTCAACGCACTTCCTCCTTTGCTTTAAGCGCAAATTTTAGAAAGCTTTTATTATTTTGCTTCCTTACAATCATATTATACAACAACGTTTTAAAAAAGAAAAGGAATTTTGCAATTAATTCAAAAGTTTTGTCACCGTCAAAGTTGCATTTAAAATAACGACGTCATCGTTAGTCTGATTTAACATTTTAATAATAGAATTGCTCGACGCAGAAACAATTACGCTTGAAGAAAAAGTTTTTAAATCGCCATTTCCACTTTGACTGATGGATGAATATGGGAGAATTTCTCCATTTAATTCTAATGCAATTTCAACAGGATTTGCGTTAGAATTTACGTTAACACTGTAATTTACGAGATAATTTCCAGATGTAATGTTGATTTCACCCAATTGGCTTTGACTGACCGCACTGCCTTCTTTGGAAATTAAATTAAAAGGAATCTGGCCTAAAGAAGAGACTTGTTCGTTTTGAACAGCAAAAAATCCCCATTCCCCTGACCTTGTTGGGTTTACTATGTTGTTTCCACCCACATTTGAGCCCGTGGTGCCACAATTAAATATTGGCCTTGGATAATAAGGCCCTCCAAAACAGCCATTAAAATTGTCATTACAAATTGCCATTAATTTACTCCTATTTTTATATATTCTTCTAAAACACAAAAAGTGAAAAAACGAGGCCGAACACCTCGTTTTTCTTAATTTTGTTGTTAAGTTGTCGCAGACAATTTTTTAACTGTTAGCGTAGCATCACCATTTTCTGGTATTGTTATAGTTGCGCCACCAGGAGCGGTAGTTGAAGCAATTGCTAAATCGATTTGATCGTTTGCCTCCAAAGTGACAATAACAGAATTTGAAACATCCACCACGAATGTGCCTCCCGTTGTTGTCTCCAAAGCGGTTTGCTCAATAGTAGAAGAAGCTATAGGAGTTGTGTTCTCTCTCGCAGTAACATTAAACGTAAGTTCCTGTGTCGAATTGACTTGGATATGATAATTAATTTCATAATCACCTGCTTGCAAAACTGTTATTTGGTTTGATGAAGTGGTTGTGTTCAAGAGTGGCATTTCTGTGTTTAATTCCACTTGAACATAATTATTTTCACTTGTCAAACTTGGAGTTTGCTGAGCATTGTTATACAAACCGCCATAGGCAGCAAGCCCCGCACCAGAAGGACCCGTTGGACCAGTTGGGCCAGTATCACCAGTAGCACCTGTCGCCCCAGCAGGTATTCCAAAATCAAACACTGCCGCCTCTGTTGAACCACTATTAGTTACTGTTGGGCTAGAACCTGCCGGCAAAGACGAAACACTTCCTACTGTAATCGAAGCTGCCGTTCCAGCATCTCCTGTTGGACCTGTCGGACCCGTAGGACCCGTTGGCCCCGTTGGGCCAGTCGGACCTGTAGGACCAGTAGCACCTGTATCACCCGTTGGGCCAGTCGGACCGGTATCACCAGTAGCACCTGTCGCACCTGCAGGTATACCAAAGTCAAATACTGCGGCATCAGTTGTTCCACTGTTAGTTACTGTCGGATTAGATCCAGCAGGCAAAGATGAAACACTTCCCACCGTTATAGTAGCAGCTGTTCCAGCATCTCCTGTTGGCCCAGTCGGACCAGTTGGACCAGTAGAACCTGTCGCACCTGTAGGTCCAGTTGGACCTGTAGGACCAGTATCACCTGTATCACCCGTTGGACCAGTCGGACCAGTATCTCCTGTAGCACCTGTCGCGCCCGTAGGGCCCGTTGGGCCTGTTACGCCGGTTGCACCCGTTGCACCTGTCGCTCCCGTTGCACCTTGTGGGATAAAGAATGTTAGATCTGCCGTCGAACCAGTGCCACTCTGCACAACAGAAGCATCGCTTCCTGCTGCCAAAGTAGTAGTCCCGATCACTTCAATCGTCGTGACAGTAGCACCTGTAGGTCCAGTTGCCCCTGTTGGCCCAGTTGCTCCCGTTGCTCCCGTTGCTCCCGTTGCACCCGTTGGCCCAGTAGGTCCTGTCGCCCCTGTTGCACCTGTAGGTCCAGTAGGACCTGTAGCTCCTCTAGGCCCAGTAGGACCAGTTGGGCCTTGAAAGCCTTGAGGACCAGTTGGGCCCGTCGGGCCTATTTGTCCCCCAAAATTTGGTCTACAACAAAATTGTCTAAAATCTCTACAACAACATCTAAAATTGTTGCCTCTATATAAGTTATAAAACATATATTATCCTCGCATGGAGTTATTACGCTCCATTGCATAGTATGTGATACAAAAAAAATATGTTAATATTACATTAAAACTCATCAAATCTGCTTGTTATTGTAAACATAAAAACAATCGTTTTTATTCTATTTACTAAACAGCTTACTGATATGTAATATAAAATAATTTTAAAATTTGCACTGCTTTTATATTCAAAATTCCAGCATGACATTTTAACAAAATTAAATATTTTTTATAATTTATTATAATAGCAAATAAATGTTTCAATTTATTAAATTCGTTTTTTTATCTGCTTATTTACCAATAATAAACAAAAATTTTTGTCTTTATTTTATGTAAAAAAAATTATGCCCTCTGTATGCTTACGATTTTTAAAAAACACTCTTGATCAAATTTATCTCAATCGCGTATAAACTTGCTTACAAAAATGCGATACGCGAGAATATAAATCCGCAAGACATAGCTATTTATTATGCTTTTGTTGTCAATAATAACAAAAAAACACGGCATCGCCGTCTCAAAATAATAATAGCGGAGTTATATCGTTGCAAAGGCGAACTTGCTTGCAAGAGTGAGCCAAAGCACGATATATCTCCCACCAGCTATGGCGCTTCGCCATGTTTTGTCATCTTTGATGACAAAAAAAAAGCACGGCTTCTCGCCGTGCTTTGCTGGTGGGAGTTATAGGGCTCGAACCTATGACCCTCTGCTTGTAAGGCAGATGCTCTCCCAGCTGAGCTAAACTCCCTTTTTGAGTGCAAAAGTAATATATCAAAAGTTTTGCACTCTTGTCAACTGTTTTTCAAAAAAAAATCTCGATTTTCGAGATTTTTTTAATCAATATTTATTATGCAACAACTTCGTCTAAATCTATTGTTATTGTAATATTACCAGAAATGTTATTGCCATAACTTGCTAAAACATCAAATAAATCTTTAACTGTTGCATCAGCCCAACTTAAGTTACTGTCAAAATAATCATTTGTTCCATAAGTAATAAACGCAATTTCAAATCTATCTTTCTCTAAAACATCGGTAAAATAGTTGCTAATAACTATCTCTTCAATATAATCAAAATTTGAATCCTTAAATTCGCCAACAAAGGATTCATCGAAAGGAGCGACAAATTTAATAACCAGTTCTTCTACATCGCAAGTCCAAACAACATTTGCAGGAACTATAATTGTCGCATTTTGATAGTTAGATGAATTGATTGCATTTGATTCAACAAGCTCATTAATAATTTTGTTTTTAATGTCAGCGTCAGTCAACTCAATGGTCTCTCCATTTACAATGACTGCTGAAATTGAATAGTAATCTCTGCTTGGATTTAATGCTTCACTCAAATTGATCCCAGCGCTATAGGTATATTGAATCTGCCCAGCTGTAACATATTTTGAAGCTGGAACATCCAACAAGTAATTGTAAGAAGCATAATCAACTGTTGTTGCTGTCAATGTCAACTCTTTCCCATTGATTGCAGGCATCGTTGCGATAAAGCCATCTTCATCAACCCCATCCGTCCAACCGATAAATGCCTGAGTGCCTGTCATTGAAGGGACTGGCAACTTTTGACCATAAGTATATGTGCCATTTTGAACACCTTCAACACCGTTAAAACTAACTTCATATTTTGTTGCGTCAAACACTGCTGTTATTTTTGTGCTTTTTTCAACTGTGAAAGAATAGGAAACTTCACTTTCAAGTGCTTCTGATGCGGTAGACCATTCTCCCTCATTACCTGCAAACCAACCTTCAAAGTCGTATCCGACGGTTTCGAAAGTCAATGTGACTGTAGAGCCTTCTTTAACCCTCAATTCATTTGTTTCTTGGCCATTAATCTTTACGGTAACATCGTTATCAGCTGCCGTTCTAGACAGATAGTGCACATCAACACTTACATCTGTCCCTGCCCCTCCGGCGATCAAGATTGCAGCGCAGACTGTCGTAACCACAATGGTGATAGCCAAAACAACATAAATTAAAATTTTTGTAAATTTTGTAGACATAATCCCTCCTGTTTTTGATATTATAACACTTTTTTATAAATATTTCAATACCTAAAATTAAAAATTTTATTTTTTTTCTTTTTTTAAAAAAACTAAATAAAAATTTTTTTATAAGAAAATCAATTTTTATCTGTTTAATCTATCAAAGCTAGGTGTTTCAGATTGATTATTTTCTATAGTTTCATTCAAAATAACTTCTTCAGATTGCCCATTATATTCATTCGATTGGTCACATTTTGTCAAATCATTACATTTAGGCAATTTTGCGCGACTATTCCTTTCTTTATATATATCGTCATCATAACCAACTTGAATTTTTTTATATACTTTTGCAAAACCGTGCACATAGGCATTTTCAAATACTCTTGCTTCATCAAATACTTGTGCGCAGTCAAAAATATGTGCTCCAGAATATATTTTTGCATAATCATATACTTTAGCTTCACCATATACTTTAGTATTATCGCCAAAAACTTCAGCATTACCATACACACAAGCATTATCAAAGACGTGTGCTCCAGAACCAATTCTGGCTTGATCATAAATATTAGCCTTTCCATAAACACTAGCCTTTGGTAGCACCTTCGCTTTTCCAAACACTTTGGCTTCGCCATATACATTACCATATATTACGGCGTCACCAAACACTTTGGACTTTCCGTATACTACACCTCCATATTCTATTTTAGCTCTGCCAAACACTTCTGCTTCACCAAATACCTCACCACCAGTTAAGATCTCTGCTTCGCCGTATATTTTAGCTCTGTCAAACACTATGCCACTAATCACTTTGACTTTACCTAATACTTCACATTCTCCGAATATTTGTGGGTCTACACCTTTTATCTCTGCTTCACCACCAACATGGGCATCACCGCATAATAACGAGTCGCTCCCGAACACTTTGGCTTTACCGTCAATTTTAACCCTTTCGAAAATTTTTGCTCTTTCACCAACTTGAGCGTCGTCGGACACTTTTGCTTCGCCCCAGACCCATGCTTCGCCACCTATCCAACAATTACCTTCTTGCGATAAATTTTGTTCTCTCTCAACATACCCACCTTTATCTCCCTTATGTGCAACAATAACGTCTTTGCCATTTGATTTAATTACTATGTCTTTAAGTGCAACAATTCTTTTGAGTATAAGAGGACCAAATTCCTTTATATCTTCTGGGTCATTTGATAACATAAATTTCTTCGCCAACTCTTTTCTTCTCCTTTTATGATAAAAATAAATTCTTCAATTTTTAATACTTTACTTTCATATGATAACACATTAATCATACTTTGTCAATATTTATAAAACAGAAACAGATTAAAGCGCAAGCTGATCATTCTTATTGATAGCCTGGCAGTGTTCATTAGGGCTTGCCCGCATCACCACGCATTGCTCCTTGCTCGGTGATATCTTCCCGTCCGGGAAGAGAGAACACTTTTGTAAAAACAAAAAAGCGACCTCGTGCGGTCGCTTTGATGATAGCCTGGCAGTGTTCTATCTTCCCGGGCCGTCGCCAGCCAAGTATTTTCGACGATGAGAAGCTTAACTTCTGTGTTCGGAATGAGAACAGGTGGATCCTTCTCTCTATCGCCACCAGACATGGTATAATCACAGGTTTTCCTGAAATTACCAAAGATTTTAAAGAGCTTTAAGAGCCCTGACAACTACATAACAGAACTTATGCTTAAATCCGTGATCAAGCCCTCGACCTATTAGTATCGGTCAGCTGAACACATTACTGTGCTTACACCTCCGACCTATCAACGTTGTAGTCTACAACGGGTCTTACTAACTTGTGTTAT
>CASFYE010000019.1 GCA_949298925.1 uncultured Bacillota bacterium | reverse complement strand
TTCCACCGCTACACTTAAATCTTTCGCCGTAGGTTTTGTTACCATGACACATATTATTGCAATCATGCAACATATCACAGCCATAACCGCTGACACACTTATCACTATCTTCAATCGCTTCGTCATGCCTAAATTTTATACTTATTTTTGTCGAAAAACAAACGTTTAAATCGAATATTCGCTAACAAAAATTATTTTTAAATTTAGCCTAGCTTTTAAAGCGAATTAAACAGTTGTAATTTTGTTATTATATTTTTAAAATTATCTTCTCAAGTTCACCAAGATATTCTTCTGCTTTTTTTTCATCTGCGTGTTCGATCATAATTCTTATCTTGGGCTCAGTCCCGCTAGCCCTAACAAGCACTCTGCCCGCCGGGGCAATGCTGTTTGAAATTTGCAGGATCTTTTGAGATAAAAATTCATTATTTAACACCTTCAATTTATCCTCAACAAATATGCTTTTATTTTTCTGTATTAAAAGTTTGACGTCGAATAATTTTGCTAAACTTTTGCCTTTTTGCTTCATTATTGTGGCGATGCATAAAGCAGAAAGAACTCCATCTCCGGTGTTAAGATAGTTTTTAATAATTATATGCCCTGATTGTTCTCCGCCCAACGATAAATTCATCTTTTCCATAGCTTCTATAACATACTTATCCCCAACGTCAGTCCTTATTAAGTTGATTTTTTTCTTGTTTAAAGCTATTAAAAGTCCTGTGTTTGTGTGACTTGTGCCGACGACAGTGTTGCCATTCAACAACCCTTTTTCATGCATACTAACAGCTAATATGTAAAGTAGCATATCACCGTCAAACACCTGGCCATTTTCATCAACAGCTATCACCCTGTCAGAATCCCCATCGAAAGCAAAACCAACCTGAGCTTTTTCAATTAAAACTCTCTTTCTTAGATTTTCTATATAAGTCGAACCGCATCTTTCATTAATCTTTAAACCATTGTTGGAACAAGCTGTCTTAATTACCTCAGCTCCAAGTCTTTTAAAAGCTTTTGGGGCCAATCTATAAGAGGCACCGTTTGAACAATCAATCACTATTTTTAACCCCGAAAGATCACCTGCACAGGCGCACAAATAATCAAAATAATATTTTTGTAACGAATTCCTTTTTTTATATTTACCAACACGCAATGAAGAAAGAATGTGGGGGCAACCAAAATATCTTTCTAAATCGGCCTCTTCTTTTTCATTAAGTTTTCTGCCATCACTGTCGAAAATCTTTATTCCATTATATTCGCGAGGATTATGCGAAGCAGAGATCATCACGCCATAATCAAACTTTTTTAACTTCGTTAAGTATGACACGCCAGCAGTTGGCAAAACCCCAACATCAAAAACATTCGCTCCACCTTTTAAAGCTCCAGTTGCTAAAGCACAAGTCAAATAACTCCCACTTTGACGTGTGTCTTGTGCCACCAAAATTTTAGCATTGTTTTTTTTACGCGCGAGTGCGTTTCCCACCATTTGCGCAATTTGTTCGGTGAGGTCATTGTTGACAACTCCACGAATACCATCTGTTCCAAAATAAATCCCCAATGTTATTTACTCCTTTTTAAATATTTTTCTGCTTTTTTAGGTTTAATTTCCTGCCTAACCCTACCAATAACAAAATCACTTTCTTGCGTAGAATCGGTCACCGTGGTTCCGGCACATATGTAAGTTCGTTTCGCGATGTCAACAGGTGCAATAATATTACTGTTGCTTCCAATAAAACTCTCGTCGCCAACTCTACTACGGTTTTTTTCTTTACCATTGTAGTTGGCAAAAATAACACCACACCCTATATTTACATTTTCACCAATGTCGACATCACCAATGTAAGCAAGATGGCAGGCCTTGCTCCCCGATCCAATACTTGAATTTTTAACTTCAACAAAATTGCCTATTTTTACACCGCTAGAAAGCACTGTGTTTGGTCTTATATGCGCAAAAGGTCCGATTTTACAATTATCCCCTATTATGCTTTCTTCAACAACACTGCACTCAATTTGACTATTATCACCTATGGTGCTCGCTCTGATAATAGAGTTTGAGCCTATTGTCACGTTGCTTCCAATTTTACATTTCCCCTCTAAAACGACGTTTAAACCTATTGTCACGTTGTCGCCAAATTCAACCTCGTGGGAAATTGAAACGGATTTTGAATTTATTATTTTTGGTTTCATATGCCCTCTATAAAAAATATCGTCGGTTTTAAATATGCTTTTTTTGTGATAATTGTGATTTTCTTTGACATTTTTCAAAAAAGAAAGTATAATTTGCCTAATTTGGAGGAATTTTCATGCTAATAGCATCAAATGAAACCGTTTTGACAAAAAAAGATGTTTTGCGTATGCAAAACTTATCTATTTTAAAAAGTTCTTGGATGGTTGCAATATTTGCAATTGCGTTTGTGCTTCTCGCTTTTCGAATTCAAAATGGACAGTTCGTGTTTGAAAGTGTTTTTTTTGCAGTGCTTGGTGGTATAACTTTGCCATTGTACTTTGTTGTTGTAAAGTTGTTGATGGCAAAACAAAACAAGCGGATTCCTGACCTGACTAAATATGCCTATAATTTTTTTGACGATCACATAGATGTTGAGGCGTCAAGTGGTGGTATCACTGAAAAGCTTTCAGTAAAGCTAAATGACATAAAAGATTACAAATCAACTAAAAACAAATTTTTTCTTGTTATTGACAAAAACATAACCCTTTTCATAAATAAAGAAGGTTTTAAAGATGCCACAGAGCAGACAAAATTGGAAAAATTGTTTGAACTTAAAATATCTAAGAAGAAAATTTAACACAATAAAAAAAGATAGCGAGGACTATCTTTTTTTTCACATATTTTTTAAACCTTAATCACAACGAATTCGACGGATAGATTTAAACTTGAATATGTGATCGTTATCGTAGCATTAGTAAAATCTTTAAGTATGATAGTTGTAAGTTCTTTGGATATCTTTCCTTCTGTCGTATAAAGCTTTGGTTCTTCGTTTAATATGTTTGTCTTAAACATCAATATATCATCTTTTGAGTATATAGTGTTTCCTATCATATCAGCATTTGAAGAAAAGGTTAAAACAATTTCATCTTCATATTCAACTGTTATCTTTATCGTTTTTATTAATGTTTCATTTAAATATACCTTTATTTCGCTGGTCCCACTTTGCTCTGCTTTAATTGAAAGGTCTGTAATTGTCAAGATATGCCCTTCTTCTTCTAGAGTTATCTTTGCTTGTCCTGTGTAATATATTGGAGATATCTTTGGTGATATTTCATATGTTTCATTTTTGGACAATGTTATTTCATCCGGCAATTTTAGTGTAGGAGAAATTGAAAGCACATTGACCTCAACAGTTTGTTTTTGGTTTTGCGATGTAAATGTTATTAAAGTCGTTCCTAGTTTATTTGCTAAAATTGTGTTGTTCGAAACTTTTACTGTGTCGCCTTCTAACGTAACTGAATAGTCTTTGTAAGAATCAAACTCCTTTTGATTG
>CASFYE010000018.1 GCA_949298925.1 uncultured Bacillota bacterium | reverse complement strand
TAATCTTGGATGTTTGGGCGGAGGGAGAAAGCGAACATTTTGCCAAACTGATGATAACGTCGAGAACGGGAAAATCATGCATAAACACTAGCGTGCAACTTTTTGGCTATGAATTTTATTCAAACAATGTCCAACCGACATTTTCTCAATACGAAGAAGAAAAAGTGAGTGAATATTTGACAAAAAACAACATTTTACCTTTTAAAATTGTAACTACCAAATATTATGAAACCGAGACAAAGGTAGTTGAAAGCGAACTAGATATTGAAAAACAAATAGCGCTTGCGAGAGAAAACTGCTTGCAAAATATCGAAAATTATGAGATAATAAAAGAAGAAAATTACAGAGTAATTAGTGAAGCGAACAAAACAACTGTAAAATATGTTATAACAGCATCAATGAAGGTGGTGAGCGTGTGAAAATTTATTCCAATAAGCCAAAACTTGTTAATGAAAAAATTTTGGAAGAGGCATTAAATGCAACAAACAATGATGTCGAAAACGTTGCGATAGGCATTGAATTCATAACGCGTTTTAAAATTAAATCGCTTAACAAAAAGATTAGAAATGTCAATAAAGTAACAGATGTGTTGTCATTTCCAATGCTTGAAGGCGAAAAATTTGGTTTTTTACGTGAATGCGATGATGAGCGTGATCCTTATTCAAAAGAGCTATATTTGGGTGATATTGTAATTTGCTGTCAAAGAGCGAAAAAGCAAGCCAAAGCATTTGGACATTCTATTGAAAGAGAAATATGTTTTTTGACTTTGCACGGTTTTTTGCACTTGTTGGGTTTCGATCATATTGAAAAAAAAGATGAAACTGAAATGATGGGACTTGCAGAAGAAATATTGAAAAAATTTGGCATAACGAGAGGTAATAATGTTTAAATTTGGTTATGTAGCAGTGCTTGGTAAGCCAAACGCAGGGAAAAGTACATTTATAAATCGTTTGGTCGGTGAAAAAGTTGCCATTGTGTCAAGCAAGCCTCAAACGACACGCGAAAACATCGTGGGAATAGTAAATGGAAAAAATTTTCAAATTGCCCTTTTAGACACACCGGGTATACATAAAACGTCGAGTTTTCTTGACAAATTTATGATGAAAAATGTGAGGTCAGCTAAATCTAGCGCAGATGTTGTGCTTTACTTATTAGATTGTAGCAAAGAGGTTGATGAAATTGAATTGCAAAGCATACAAAAAATGAAAACAGATGGGTTGAATGTCATCGTCGCTAAAAGCAAAAGCGACAAAAAAAATAAAAATAATTTTGTGGCAGACATCGAATTTTCATCAGAAACAGGTGAAAATTTAGATAAACTCGTTGAAATGATAGTTCAAAAGTTGCCAAAAGCAAAAGCGCCATTGTTTGCTGAAGATGAATTTACAGACAAGCCAATAAAATTTTTTGTTGCCGAATATTTGCGTGAAGCGACTTTAAAAATTTTAGACAAAGAGGTGCCTCATGGCATTGCTGTTGAAATAGTTAGTTTTCGAGATGGAGTAACTTTGCATATAGAAGCAGACATAGTTTGTTCAAAAGAATCTCACAAGGGCATAATCATTGGTAAGGGAGGGCAAACTTTAAAGAAAATTGGCTGTATGGCACGAGAGTCTATTGAGAAATTTTTGGGTAAAAAAGTCAATTTAAAAATTTTTGTTAAAGTGGAAGAAAATTGGCAAAACAAACCAAACAAGTTGACAACTTTGGGCTATAATTAAAACACATTAACATTCTTTTGCATATAGTGTTATGACCGGCTTTACGGTTCGTTAGATAATGCAAAAGAGGAAAAAATGAGTGACGTTTCAAAAATAATCTTTGGTTTTAGTTTTATATTTTTAATGACAACATTGGGTTCGCTCGCTGTTTTTTTGTTTAAAAAAGAGGTCGGAATCAAAACTTCTGCGCTCATAAACGGTCTTTCTGCCGGCATAATGCTTGCAGCATCAATTTGGTCGTTGATCTTGCCAGCGATTGATCAATCTGCTGATTATGGAGATTTTTCATTCTTGCCGGCCGCAGTTGGCTTTTTGGCTGGTTGTGGATTTATTGTGCTTATGGATGTTTTATGCAAAAAGATTGGTAAAGAAAACAATGGCATGAAAAAATCAAGTAAGATCTTTACCGCTATGACACTGCATAATATCCCTGAGGGCCTTGCTGTTGGTGTCGCATTTGGCGGAGCTTGGGCACTTGCTGACCCTGTTTTATTTGCTATGGCAGTTAGTTTAGCGATTGGAATGGGCATACAAAACATACCGGAAGGTGCTGCTGTTGCTTTGCCTATGAAAGAAGCCACAGGAAGCAAATTAAAAGGTTTTTTATATGGTATTGCCAGCGCTATTGTCGAACCTGTCGCTGCGGTATTGGGCTTTTTCCTGGCGTCATCGATAAGTGTTATTATGCCATGGGTCCTTAGTTTTGCAGCAGGGGCAATGTTTTTAGTGATTTTAACTGAAATGTTGCCAGAAGGCTTCGAAAAAAATCTTAATTTTTGTATTTGGGGCTCAATAGTTGGGTTTGTGCTGATGATGATACTTGATGTAGCATTAGGATAAATTATTGAAAAAACATAATTAATTTGTGTTTTTTTCTTATTTTTAAATTATTTTTATTAAATTTTTGTAATTAAAAAAGATTTTTTAATAATTTAAATATGTGATTAAAAAACTGAATTAATATTATAAAATACGATTATTAAATAAACAAAAAATGCCGTTAATGTTAACGGCATTTTCTGGCAGGGGTGGAAGGAATTGAACCCTCGACAATGGTTTTGGAGACCATAGTTTTACCACTAAACTACACCCCTATGTTTGCTTAATCATTTTACACGTTTTTTTTAATGTTGTCAAATATTATTGTAAAAAATATTTTTTTTAATAAACATTTGTTTTAATTTTTAAAAAGGATTATAATTTTTTCATGTCAGTAGAAAAAGTTGTCTCAAATTTGTTGGATAGTAATACTTTCATTGTGTCAAATGGCGCAGATGCTGTTATTGTCGATGCAGGTTGTTCGGTTGAACAAATTAAGAATGTTGTTAAGAATAAACATGTGCTAGCTGTGCTTCTTACCCATGCACATTATGACCATGCGATGTTTGCGGTTCAGTATGCAAACGAATTTGGCTGTAAAATTTACGCATCAAAGGCCAGTCAAGAATATTTGCAAGACATGGAGAAAAACTATGGGCCTTTAAAAATTGACGATTTTAAATGTTTTAACTTTTTTTCTGGGGATAATAGTTTTGAATTTTCTAGCATCAAAGTAAAAGCGTTTGTTTTGTCAGGGCATTCAAAATGCGATGTGTGTTATTTGATAGATGATGTGCTTTTTGCGGGTGATTTAGTCTTTAAAAAGGGCATAGGGAGAATGGATCTTTATGGAGGAAGCAAGTTTGAGATGCTTGAAAGTTTAAAGCGAATATTTGAAATAGACTTTAAAATTTTGCAAAGTGGGCATGGTGAAGCTAGTTCTCATGAGGAGCAATCTCGAAATTTAAAAACTTTTATAAAATTTTTAAGTCGCTAAAAAAAGCTCTCTAAATTGAGAGCTTATTTTACACTTCTACTTCTTCAATTTTCATTACCAATTTTTGAATATTTTCGTCATTTTCAGAGGTGATAGGTTTTAATTGATTTACATTGTCTTCGCCAAGCAGTTTTTTAAGCTCTTTTTTGAAGCAGTCACAATATTGGCCATTTACTACTCCTTCATCTTTACATTTTTTACAACTGTAAATGGGGTCGATTGAAGGAAGTTTAAGTTCTTTTAAACGTCCTGAAAGTTTGCTTTTTAATTCTTTAAGAAGGGCTTTGTCATGATCTTTGCCAAAAGCTTCATCTTTTGCCAAAGCAATTTTTTCTTCGTTATATTCATTATAAATATTTTTAAACTCTTCATCTTTTAAAGCAGACACCAATGCAGATTTTGCTTTTAATTCTGCTGAATATTTGCGTTGTTGCAAAAGCTTCATAACTTCTTTTTGTTTGTTTGTTATGGTGAGATCTGTTTGTGAATATGATTTTCCACCTTGCATAGGCTCTATCTTTGGTAACACAGCTTTACTTTCTTCCACTGTTTTGATGCCTTTTTCATGCCACAGTGCCAAAAGCCTGTTCATATATTGCAATGGATTTATTTTCCCGATGGAAAGGGAAGAACTATGCTTGATCAGTTCGTCAGGCATGTTCCATATTTGTGACCATGTTTTAAACATTTCTCTATCGAAGGAATTGACTCTTCTGCTTATACCAAGACTTTCTAATATGGATTTTATTTTTGAGTCGCTTTTTACGAGCTCGCCAAGATATTCTAGCAAACTTTCACTTGTAAGAATTCCAAGCTTGTAAAGTTTTTTCATTAAGTTGTCCATGCCCTCTAAACTTCGTATTGAAGATTTAAAAGCATATTCTGCAACTTTTAATATAGCATCGACTTCAAAACCAAATCCCAGCCATGGGGAGATATAGGATTCAATTTCGCTGTCAAGTGATTCATAGAAAAGGCCAAGATTTCTGTTGACCTGTTTTGCAAGTTCTTTCATAGAATCCTGTGCAAGCATGTGCTCCTTTATTTCACTTACAGAAAATTTGCGCACATTATAGAAGCCTTCTAAAAGTGAATCCAACTTTTCAAAACCGCCTTTTCTTTTCATTGATTTTGCGACAAAAATGATTGCTTCGTCTTCAAAACCAAATTCTTTGGTCCATTTGTAATATAAAGCCCTCTCTTCAATATAGGAGTTTCGTTTTATGCCGAGCGCGCTCAATATCAAGGCGAGGTTGGAATTGTTTTCTTCCATTTCGCACAATCTTTCCTCGACTTGTAAAACGGTGAGTATGCCCTCGCTTGCCCAGTTGCGAGCGACGGTGAGGATGTAATTGTATCCAACTGCACGTTGTTTTGAATCGATGCAGTATTTCATAATCATGATCAAGGCTTCTTGTTCCATATGTGATCGCTCTAAAAATTCGTAATATTCGCCATATTCCGTTTTAGTTATTTCTCTTTTCCCTTCGAATAATGCCTGAGCTTGACGATTGAAAACTTCATATTTTTCAGGTTTGAAGAGTTTTGTTCCTGTAAATAAGTTTTTTAACGGATTGAACAAAATCTCAATAGGGCGAGTTGATAAGACTTGAACCAAGCCTTGTTCTTCCCAATATCTAAATGCCGATTCCACATCTTGTTCGCTCATATTAAGTTTTTTTGCAAAGTTTTCTAATGTGTTGTCTATTTTTAAACCACTTGATGCTAAGAATAAACCATAAAGATAGCACTTTGTGCATTCTTCTGGTGCTGATGGCATAAATGAGTCTATAAAAATGTTGTCGATTTCTGTCTTGTTGTTTGCTACCATTTCAGTTGAAAATTTACAAAAAGCCATGTTTTTATCTCCATGGGAATAAGTTTAACACAAAAAATAATTTTGTCAAAGAATTTTCTAGATATCGAGCAAATATACTATAAATATGAAAAGAATTTCACTTTTTTTATGTTTAATATTTTTGACTCCTTTCGTCTTTTTAGTAGGGTGTCAAAGCGGTGAACAGTCGCAAAAAAATCTCTATTCTATTGATTTGATCTATGATGAAGTAAATCATTCGGCAGAAGCAAATTTGGCAATTGATTATGTTAATACAAGCCAAACGGCACTTAATGAAATCTACTTTCACCTTTATCCTAATGCTTTTTCGGAAGAAGGTGAAGGAAGCGTATGCTCGCAAGCGAATGAGATTAAGACCTACCCAAACGGTAAAAGTTATGGCGGTATTGAAATAAAATCTGTCGTTATTGCAGGAGAAAAAACAGATTACAACTTAAAAGGTGAATATGACTCCCATCTTGTCGTGATGTTGCCAGAAAAACTTTTCCCTGATGAAAAAGTGCAGATCTACATTGAATTCAATTTGATTTTGCCAAATGCTAATCATAGGTTTGGCTATGGCGACAATGCAGTAAACTTTGCAAATTTTTATCCAATAACCTGCGTATATCGTGAAGGTCAAGGATTTGCAACTGAACCATATTCTCCAAATGGTGATCCTTTTTATTCTGACTGTGCCGATTACAAAATAACTATTACGTATGATAAGAATTTAATAATTGCTTGTAGTGGGGACGAGGTATTAACGGAAGAAAAAGGTGAAACAAAAACGACGAAAATTTCATGTTATAATGTGCGTGATTATGCATTTGTTCTTTCTGACAAGTTTTTAATAAAAAGCGAAAAGGTGCAAAACACAACAATTTCGTATTACTATTATGATGATCAAGATGCTGAAAGTTCACTTAACACGGCGAAAAATGCATTAATTACTTTTAGTGAAATGTTTGGGGAATATCCGTATTCTTCTTTTGCGATAGTGCAAACAAATTTTGTGTATGGAGGTATGGAATATCCTCAACTTGTCATGATTTCTGACTTATTAAAGGGTGATGATAATGATTATGTCATTGTTCATGAAACAGCGCATCAATGGTGGTATGGAGTTGTTGGTAACGATGAATATAATGAGTCGTGGCTCGATGAAAGTTTGACAGAATATTCAACAGCTTTATTTTTTGAAAAAAATCAAGATTACGATATTTCATATAGTCAAATGGTAAGTGGTGCAAGATCAAATTATAATTTATTTTTAAAAACTTACAAATCGATAAAGGGAAGTGTTGACACATCTATGAATAGAGCTCTTGATGAATTTGAAACCGAACCAGAATATGTAAACAACATATACGTTCGAGGGATTATCATGTTTGACACATTAAAAAGTCAAATTGGAGAAAAGAAATTTTTAAATGCCTTGTCAGGTTATTACTCAAAATTTAAATTCAAAAATGCAACAACAGCGGATTTTATTGCCACATTTGAAGAAAAATGTGGAAGACAAATGGAGGGCTTTTTTAACAGTTGGTTATTAGGCGAAGTAGTGTTTATTGAAATGAACTGATGTTTTGAGTTTTAAATTTGATGATTAAAAAAAAGTAAGAAAATATTATTGATTAATAATTTTTTACTAAAAATGATTTTGAATTATTTAAAAGATCTTATAATAAAATTTTTTATTTTTTTTAATGAATTTTTGTAAATGCCATTAAACGTTTGACTTTTGTAATATAATTATGTAAAATGCTAATGAATAAGATTATATGGGGGACAGATGCCACAATCATATAATGAATTGAATGCAAAAACAGAGTTTAAAAATTTTTTAGTTCGACTCGGAAAAATTTTTTCAAATATAGCAATATTGGGGCTGATTTTAAGCTTGGCAGGTATAATGTCTTTCGTTGCGTTGGCATTTACTTTCATTTTTGGATTTTTGTTGATTGTTATGAGTTTGGGGACTATATTTGTCCTCGTTCCAAACTTTTCAGATATTTGGCTTTCGGTTGCTGACACTTCTTCAAAAATTGCATCATTCTTTATGCAAAATTTTTATATTTTCGCTGGGATAACTATTGTGTTTTCTATTCTTTCGTTTGTTTTACTCATCACTGATAGGCAGTCAAAACATACTGCTAGATTGGTCGTTTCTGGCGTTATAATTGCTATTTTACTGATATTTATCATAGTTGCACTTGTAGGGGTGGGGAAATGAATACGGTAAAATTAAAATTTACAGGCGTAAATCCTAAACTTATTCCAAATATATTTGTAGATGGAAAGAATGTGAAATGCAAGAAAAATCAATTTGGCTCTTATGAAGCACAAGTGCAAACTGAAAACGACGAAATTGAACTTGCCTTTTCAAGGCAACTAGAACTAAAAGGCAAATTGTGGTGGCTCTATGCACTTTTATCTTTTATCATTAGTGTGTTTGGAATTTTTGAGCCGTTGTATGATAGAAGATGTATTTCGACCGATTGTTTGTTTAAGATCAAGTTAAACGGCGACGAAGAAATTAAGGTTAAGTTTAACACTTTTTCTTCCTCAGGGAAAGCGGTTGAGTTGGAAACCAAGAATGATGTTGAGGAAATTAAGAATTCCTACGAGGTCGATCGAGTAGCAAAAAAAAGGTGGATAGCACTGCTTGTAATTAAAATCGTGATTTGGATCGCACTTGCAATATTAGTTGGATATTTCATTTCAAAAGGAATATAGGAGGATAATATGAAAGTTTTTATAAAAAATAAATTTTGGTCATTAGGTGGAGGGTCTTCGGTTGTAAATGAAAACAAAGAGCCTGTCTTTAAGGTTAAGGGTCGCATTTTTAGTATAACAAGGGTAAAATACGTTTGCGATATGCAGGGAAATAGGCTTTTTAAAATAAGAAACAAATGGTTTAATTGGTTTATTCACAAGGCTTACATCTATGACGCGAACAAAACAAAAATTGCCACAGTCAAAGACAAATATTTTACTTTAAGAAATGAATTTTTTGTTGAAGGTTATAAAGATGAAATTAAGATCGATGGAAAGTTTTTCTCATTTCATTCGAAGATATTAAGAAACGGTGAAGTTATGGGCACTATTGATAGAAAATTTACAATAGTAAAAGATGCCTTTATGTTGGAAGCAAATGAAGAGGACATACCGTTCTTAATCGCCTTGGTTATCGCCATGGACAACATTTGCGACAAACGAACCAAATTGGGAATTTTTAGAATTTAAAAAAATAGTTTAATAAAATGCCATAATTTTTGAAACATTGCAGAAAATAAATATAAGGAGAAAAAAATGAAAAGAAACTTTTTTAAAAGTAAAACCGCAGGACTCTTGCTCGCATCTATGTTGATAATTCCAACTGCATTTTTGGTTACTGCTTGTGGAGGAAAATCAGAACCTGAAAAACTAGACAGAACGAACAACGTTGAGGTTGTAAACATTTCACAAGATTATCAAGGTTCTGTGTTCATGGAAATTGAAAATTTTCATCATGAAGGCTATGAAGTGGCGAGTGACGGGGGTATCACGTCTTCTTCACTAGAATTTTCAATAAATGGAAGCGAGTGGGCTCGTGGCGATTACATTGCTGATTATTACAATCAATATAAGAAAGCGATTTATTATATCATGTATTATGACTTTTCTAGTGATGAATTTAAGGGGGGCGGCGACAGTTTTGCAGTTGGTGAGACCGTAAATATTTCTGTTAGAATTCCAGAATCGGACACTTACAAGGCTAGTGAAGGGAAAAATGTTGCTTCATATACATTAAAAAATGTCCCATCAAGCATAAGCGATAGCTTTTATTCATCTGTAGACACAACTCCGGATAATACTTCCTCTACGACAGGAGAAAACAATGCGTTTGTTTTTTATGTTGACGGTGCGAGATTAAAAGTTGGAAAGTACGAAACAACTGTAACTGGAGGCGAATGGAATGACTACAATATGATTAGGTCCGAAAATTTAACCGAACAAGACAAAGCTGAACTAGATGCCTTAAATTTGGAGTATAAATTACTTGATTATAATCCAGCATTAGTCAATGAAGCACCTGTTGAAGGAACAAATTATGTTTCAAAAGTAATTGGCGACGTAGATCCTGCTGAAAATTATTTTCATACCGTTTCTCCTATGGAGTGGACTCCACTTAAACAGGTGCGTTATTCTGTAAACACAAATGTACCTGATAACAAAATTTGGGATTTAAACAGCTACGTAGAAGATGGTTTGGGTGGCTATTCATTAGTAAACAGCAAGTATTTAGTCTTGCTTGTTCGTCAGGGTGAAACACAATCGACAGGTGTTTCAGAAATATTACAAATTGATTACAATTTTTCACAGACGTCATCTTTGTTAGACACATCTGGAGATTATGTCAAACTTGAAATGATCACCATAGATGATATAACGATGCCTGAAGTTACATCAACTACACAAGCTATGACAGATTGGATGGATAAAGACATATATCAAACTGCAACTGCTGTTGAAGGATATAGTGGAGTGATTAAAATTGATTACAGCGACGCAATCGACAAATATCAATTACAAGGAACTGTTGCAAATAAATATGATAAAGACAATCCTTTACAAATCTTTACAACAAATACAGAATTAAGTGATTTGATTAACGGCGGTTATAATTATATTGTAAATGGAACTATTGACACGGACACAAATTCTCAAGATAACAAAACGAATATCACTATAACAAAGAATAATGAGGAAATAAAATATATAACAAATGAAAAGGTTGACCCATTTATTTTTAAAGCTTTGCAAATAGATGTGGTAACTAGCATGGATTTTTCAGGAGATATTCAATATTTTGAATGTGTTGATGAGAATTACCTAAAACTAAAGATGACATTTGACGATGGTGAGGCATATTATATCTTCGACAGCAATGGCAAATTTGTTGGGCATAAAATAACTATTTCAATCGGAGAGCAAAGTTATTCAGTTGAATTTAGAATCAACTAAAACAAAATCAATTAGAAAAAAACCACTTATTTACAAGTGGTTTTTTAAGATTAAGAAAATTGATGCAAATTTGTTGTTTAACTTTATGACGATGTTCAGTTGTTTTAGCTTTATTAAAGTGATTTTTAGATAAAAGATCAAAAAAAACAACATTTTAACTTGATTTCAAATAAAAAAAATTTTATTATGTTAACGCATAATTATTACACTGATTTTAAAAAGAGAAATGATATGTATAAAATTTTGACGCAAGTGAATGACAAATTGATTTATGAAATGATTGAACTTGATAAATTTGTTTTTCAAGGCGAGGACATAGGAAGTTTTGAAAAGTGCAAAGAATGGTTGTCGGTTAATGCTGATATATACACAGTTCTTTTGTATAATAACAGAGTGATAGGCTATATTAATTTTATTCCAATAGATGATGACATCTACAAGTTGTTTAAAATGGGGCGCATTGCAGATTTTCAAATTACTAAAAATGATATTTTAAGGTTTGAAAAAGGCAAAACTTTCAACTGTCTTTTCACTTCTATCGTCATTCATCCTGATTTTCAAACTGGGCTCCCGTTAATCAAACTATGGCTAGGTTTTATAAATCATATGAAAAAATTTAAAATTCACATTGATAATGTGATTATGGATTGTGTTACAGATATTGGAGAAAAATGCGCTAAAAACTATTTAAAGGCAAAAAAAATTAGAAAATCGAAGCATGGTAAAATTTATGAAGGCAAGATAGAGGAGTTGCTTTAAAATACAAAATAATATTTTGGATATTGACAAACCGCTTCGCTTATGTTAAAATACATCTAGTAATTACGAGGTGAGCATGATAAAAGTAAAATCAAAAGAAAACAAAAAGAATGAAACAGGTGTAAAAACAAAGGCGAAACACCCTATTTTGAAAGGTATTAAAAATAGCGTAAAAGGTGTAGTTGTTGTATCGTTGATTGCGATTTCGGTAGTAGTGGCATACTTTGTTGGCGATCACTTTGTTTCTCAAAAAAAGGCGCAAGATGTTGTCGAATTGCCTTTGCAAGAGGGTAGTGAGCAAAATCCAGCCTATAAAGATGACCAAGAAGCCAATGATTTGGAAAGTGGAACGATTGTGGATGATAGTGACAATCAAATCAGCGAAGAAGAAAAAGATTTGGCTGAAAATGATCCAAACAAGGATCATGACACTTCCAACCCTTTTGAAAGATAACAAAGGATGTTGCTTTTGCAAAAATCGTTTGCATTTAATAAATGATTTGATTGGAATAAATAAAAACGCAAAATCTTTGCGTTTTTTTGTTTAAAATGCTTGATTTTATTTAATAAATATGTTAGTATATAACACGACTTCGGGTGGTCCGCTTTGGATAATTGCCAAATGAACACTTTGTCAAAAATCTGAAAAAAGGAGATAAGTCACATGGCAAATATCATTGACCAAATTGAAAAAGAGAACATGAAAGAACAACTTCCTGAATTTAATGTTGGCGACACTGTTAAAGTTCTCGTTCGAATCAAGGAAGGCGAAAAAGAAAGAATTCAGGCTTATGAAGGTGTTGTTATTGCTAGACGCAACGGTGGAATTAGAGAAACATTCACAGTTCGTAAAATTTCAAATGGCGTTGGGGTTGAAAGAACTTTTCCACTTCACTCACCACTTATCGCAGGTGTTGAAGTTACAAGAAAAGGCAAACCTAAAAGAGCAAAACTTTACTATGTTCGTAACCTTACTGGTAAAGCTGCTAAGATTAAATCAGCTGAAAATTAAAACAAACTCGCAAATCAAATTGCGAGTTTTTTATTTTGCATACATTGTGTTTTTGTTTGCGAAATCAAATTTTGTTTGTTATACTTTAAAAGTTAAGGAGAAAACATGCTCTCAAAAATACATAGTTATGGGCTTTTTGGCATAGACGGTTTTAAGGTTGACGTTGAAGTTGACATTTCAAATGGTCTTCCCCATTTCGAACTTGTAGGGCTGGGCGACACAGCAATAAAAGAATCGAAAGAACGTGTGCGTGCTGCAATAAAAAATTCTGGATTTTCATATCCAATAAAAAAAATAACTGTCAATTTGGCACCAGCAGATGTTAAAAAAATGGGGCCATTTTATGACCTAGCTATTGCAGTGGGCATTATGACAGCCGATCCAAATTGTGATATAAAAGATTTCACTGCCAAGTCAGCAAGAGAGTTTGTCATTTTAGGTGAGCTTTCTCTTACTGGGCAAGTGCGTCCGATGAAAGGACTTTTACCTGTGTTGATTTCAGCTCAAAAGCAGGGTTATAAAAATTTCATTATTCCGTCAGCAAACTCTAACGAAGCGAGTTTTATTTCAAACGTGCTTTGTTACCCTGTTTCGACTTTGGAAGAAGCTGTCAAGTTTATTAGTAAACAAATTGAAATTCAGCCGGTCAAACAGCAAACATTTATAAGTGAAACTCAAGATGCCAAAAACACTTTAGATTTTAAATATGTCAAAGGTCAACAGCGAGCAAAACGTGCCTTAGAAATTGCGGCAGCAGGTGGACATAATGTTTTGATGATAGGGCCACCTGGCAGTGGCAAGAGCATGCTTGCAAAATGTTTTCCATCAATATTGCCAGACATGACTTTTGACGAAGCTTTGGAAGTAACAAAAATTCATTCAGTAGCAGGTGAGCTTGACAATCAAAAAGGCATCGTTTGTATGCGACCTTTTCGAACACCTCATCATACGGCGACAGCCGTCAGTCTGACGGGTGGTGGACAGCATGCTAGACCAGGAGAGATTTCTTTAGCACACAATGGTGTGTTATACCTTGATGAGATGCCGGAATATCCACGAAATTGTTTGGAAATATTGAGGCAACCACTTGAAGACGGTAAAATAACGGTTGCACGAAATGCGCTTACAGTCACTTATCCTGCAAATTTTACTTTGATTGCAAGTATGAACCCTTGTCCATGTGGCAACTACGGTTCGAAAACGCATGAATGTAAGTGTTCACCATCGATGATACACAAATATCTTTCCAAAATTTCAGGACCAATTTTGGATAGGATTGACATTCATGTGGAAGTAGACAGCGTCTCATTTGATGACCTTAGGGGAGAGGCTTTTGAAGAAAGTTCGGCTGAAATAAAACGACGAGTTGACAAAGCGAGGCAAATACAGCTCAAAAGATTTAATAATTTAAAAAACTATTCGAATGCTAAGATGAGCGTCCCTGCAACGAAGAAGTTTTGTGTTTTAAACAAAGAGTGCGAAAACCTTTTGCAAAGCGCTTTTTCAAAATTAAAACTCACCGCTAGGGCTCATGACCGAATTTTGCGAGTTGCCAGGACGATTGCTGATTTAGAAGGTGAAGAAAATATTTTGCCGGAACATATCGCAGAAGCGATAGCTTATCGTTCGCTCGACCGAAAATATCTTTAAAATTAAGAGGGAAGATGAAAAAAACAGATTTTTTAAAGTTTTTATCCGCTTTTGAGCTGTCAAATTCTAAAATTTCGAAAATTTTGGATTTAATGGCAGACGATTTTTCTTTTGAAAGATTTTTAAAGGAAGATGAGATTGAAAAGCTTCTTCATGAAGACTATTTCGCAATGGTCAAAAAGGCAAACGAAAAATTTTTAACAGCTTATCTTGAAAAATTGAAAGCCTTGGACATTAAAATCGTTACGAGAGCAGATGAAGATTTTCCAGAGAAACTTGTCCATGTTAATGATGCACCTTTTTATATTTTTTACAAAGGCGATCTTTCACTTCTAACAGACAAATGCGTCGCTGTTGTGGGGACGAGAATGCCGAGTTCATATGGAATTACCGTCACAGAGAGGTTTGCCAAGGAAATCGCTCTGGCTGGCGGGGTGATTGTAAGCGGACTTGCCTATGGAGTTGACAGCATTGCGCACAGAAAAGCTTTGGAAGAAAATGGCAAAACTGTTGCAGTGCTCGCAGGTGGATTTAATAATATTTATCCTCAAGAAAATTATTCTTTGTTTTGTGAGATTGCAAAAAAGGGGCTTGTGCTAACGGAGCATAGACCAGACGTAAAATCTGTGAAATATCTTTTCCCACAAAGAAATAGAATAGTGGCAGGGATAAGTGATGCACTTCTTATTACCGAAGCCGGTGCAAGAAGTGGTACGACGATTACAAAAGATTTTGCATTAGATTATGGCGTGCCTATTTACGCAGTCCCAGGTAACATCACATCAACAAAAAGTGAAGGCACAAACGCGTTGATCGCTTCTATGCAAGGAATATGCGCTATTGATCCACAAACCATCATTGATGATTTGGGGCTCGTTAAGAAAAAAAGAGTGTCGCAACAGCTGTCACTAGACGAAGCACTCATCGTGGACAAGTTAAAAGAAGAGTGCTGTGACATTGATGAAATCCAATTAAAAACCGAATTAAATATAAATAAATTAAACAGTCTTTTGACAACACTTGAAATAAAAGGTATAATTAAACGATTGCCTGGTGGATTATATTCACTAAGCTAGGAGGAAAAATTGAATCTTGTTATTATAGAAGCACCAGCTAAAAGAGAAACTTTAAAAAAATATTTAGGCGAAGGCTATGATGTTTTTGCAACGAAGGGGCATATTAGAGATTTGCCTCAAAAAAGCTATGGACTTGATGTAAAAAACAGGTTTGAACCTATTTATCAAATTATGCCAGAAAAAAAAG